>NZ_JBEXCW010000014.1:0-131713 GCF_040605435.1 Streptomyces sp. NPDC005574 | reverse complement strand
GTGATGCACACTTGAGCCTGTTCCACTCAAGTCATCGCTGGAGGAATCAACCATGGCACGTGCGGTCGGCATCGACCTGGGCACGACTAACTCCGTCGTCAGCGTTCTGGAGGGCGGCGAGCCCACCGTCATCACCAACGCCGAGGGTGCCAGGACCACGCCGTCCGTCGTCGCCTTCGCGAAGAACGGCGAAGTCCTCGTCGGCGAGGTGGCCAAGCGCCAGGCGGTCACCAACGTGGACCGGACCATCCGGTCCGTGAAGCGTCACATGGGCACCGATTGGAAGATCGAGCTCGACGGCAAGAGCTTCAACCCGCAGCAGATGAGCGCCTTCATCCTGCAGAAGCTGAAGCGCGACGCCGAGGCCTACCTGGGCGAGAAGGTCGCGGACGCGGTCATCACCGTCCCGGCCTACTTCAACGACTCCGAGCGCCAGGCGACGAAGGAAGCCGGCGAGATCGCCGGTCTCAACGTCCTGCGCATCGTCAACGAGCCCACCGCGGCGGCGCTCGCCTACGGCCTCGACAAGGACGACCAGACGATCCTCGTCTTCGACCTCGGCGGCGGCACCTTCGACGTGTCCCTGCTGGAGATCGGCGACGGCGTCGTCGAGGTGAAGGCCACCAACGGCGACAACCACCTCGGTGGTGACGACTGGGACCAGCGGGTCGTCGACTACCTGGTCCAGCAGTTCAAGTCGGGCCACGGCGTGGACCTGGCCAAGGACAAGATGGCCCTCCAGCGCCTCCGCGAGGCCGCCGAGAAGGCCAAGATCGAGCTGTCCTCGTCCACCGAGACCTCGATCAACCTGCCCTACATCACGGCGTCCGCCGAGGGCCCGCTGCACCTGGACGAGAAGCTCACCCGCGCCCAGTTCCAGCAGCTGACGGCCGACCTGCTGGAGCGCTGCAAGACGCCGTTCCACAACGTCATCAAGGACGCCGGCATCCAGCTGTCCGAGATCGACCACGTCGTTCTCGTCGGCGGCTCCACCCGTATGCCCGCCGTCGCCGAGCTCGTCAAGGAGCTGACCGGCGGCAACGAGGCCAACAAGGGCGTCAACCCGGACGAGGTCGTCGCCATCGGCGCCGCCCTGCAGGCCGGTGTCCTCAAGGGTGAGGTCAAGGACGTCCTGCTGCTCGACGTCACCCCGCTGTCCCTGGGCATCGAGACCAAGGGCGGCATCATGACGAAGCTCATCGAGCGGAACACGACGATCCCGACCAAGCGGTCCGAGATCTTCACCACCGCCGAGGACAACCAGCCCTCCGTGCAGATCCAGGTCTACCAGGGCGAGCGCGAGATCGCGGCGTACAACAAGAAGCTCGGGATGTTCGAGCTGACCGGTCTGCCGCCGGCCCCGCGTGGTGTCCCGCAGATCGAGGTCGCCTTCGACATCGACGCCAACGGCATCATGCACGTGACCGCGAAGGACCTCGGCACGGGCAAGGAGCAGAAGATGACCGTCACCGGCGGCTCCTCGCTGCCGAAGGACGAGGTCGACCGGATGCGCCAGGAGGCCGAGAAGTACGCGGAGGAGGACCACGCCCGCCGCGAGGCCGCCGAGACCCGCAACCAGGGCGAGCAGCTCGTCTACCAGACGGAGAAGTTCCTCAAGGACAACGAGGACAAGGTCCCCGGCGAGGTCAAGACCGAGGTCGAGGCCGCCGTCGAGGAGCTGAAGGCCGCGCTCAAGGGCGAGGACACCGCTGAGATCCGCACGGCCACCGAGAAGGTCGCCGCGGTCTCCCAGAAGGTGGGCCAGGCCATGTACGCCGACGCCCAGGCCGGTCAGGCCGGCGCCGGTGCCCCGGGCGCCGAGGCCCCGAAGGCCGACGACGACGTCGTCGACGCCGAGATCGTGGACGACGAGCGCAAGGACGGTGCCGCGTGACGGAGGAGACCCCGGGCTTCGAGGAGAAGCCCGACGTCCCTTCCGGCGCCACCTCTGACGACGCCGAGCCGACGGCCGCCCCCCAGGAGGGGGCGGCCCCGGCCGGGGACTCTTCAGCAGCACAGATCGCCGGTCTGACGGCCCAGCTGGACCAGGCACGCAAGGCGCTCGAAGAGCGCACGGGCGACCTCCAGCGGCTCCAGGCCGAGTTCCAGAACTACCGCCGCCGGGTGGAGCGGGACCGGATCACGGTCAAGGAGATCGCCGTGGCGAGCCTCCTGACCGAACTCCTGCCCGTGCTCGACGACATCGGCCGCGCGCGGGAACACGGCGAGCTCCTCGGCGGGTTCAAGTCCGTCGCGGAGTCGCTGGAGACCGTCGCGGCCAAGATGGGCCTGCAGCAGTTCGGCAAGGAGGGCGAGCCCTTCGACCCGACCATCCACGAGGCCCTGATGCACAGTTACGCACCGGACGTCACCGAGACCACGTGCGTGGCGATTCTGCAGCCCGGGTACCGGTTCGGCGAACGCACCATCCGCCCCGCGCGGGTGGCCGTGGCCGAACCCCAGCCGGGGGCGCAGACCGTCAAGGGCGAGGAAGCGACCGAGGCGGCCGACGACAAGGAGAGCGGTGGCCCGGACGAGGGCTGAGCTTGAACCGATGAGAAAGGAGGGGCGTCGAGGATGAGCACCAAGGACTTCATCGAGAAGGACTACTACAAGGTCCTCGGCGTCCCCAAGGACGCCACCGAGGCCGAGATCAAGAAGGCGTACCGGAAGCTCGCCCGCGAGTTCCACCCGGACGCCAACAAGGGCAACGCCAAGGCCGAGGAGCGCTTCAAGGAGATCTCCGAGGCGAACGACGTCCTCGGCGACCCCAAGAAGCGCAAGGAGTACGACGAGGCCCGCACCCTCTTCGGCAACGGCGGTTTCCGTCCGGGGCCGGGCGCGGGCGGCGGCTCGTTCAACTTCGACCTGGGCGACCTCTTCGGAGGCGGGGCCCAGGGCGGCGGTCAGCCGGCCGGCGGCTTCGGCGGCGGACTCGGAGACGTCTTCGGGGGCCTGTTCAACCGCGGCGGCGCCGGCCCCATGCGGACCAACCCGCGGCGCGGCCAGGACATCGAGTCCGAGGTCACCCTCAGTTTCACCGAGGCGATCGAGGGCGCGACGGTCCCGCTGCGCATGTCCAGCCAGCAGCCCTGCAAGGCCTGTTCGGGCACCGGCGACAAGAACGGCAACCCGCGGGTCTGCCCGACCTGTGTCGGCACCGGCCAGGTCGCCCGGGGTTCCGGCGGCGGTTTCTCGCTGACGGACCCCTGCCCGGACTGCAAGGGCCGCGGCCTGATGGCGGAGAACCCCTGCGAGGTCTGCCACGGCAGCGGCCGCGCCAAGTCGTCGCGGACCATGCAGGTCCGCATCCCGGCCGGGGTGAGCGACAACCAGCGCATCCGGCTGCGCGGCAAGGGCGCGCCCGGCGAGCGGGGCGGCCCGGCCGGTGACCTGTACGTCGTCGTGCACGTGGACGCGCACCCGGTCTTCGGCCGCAAGGAGGACAACCTGACCGTCACCGTCCCGGTGACGTTCACGGAGGCGGCGCTCGGCGGCGAGGTCAGGGTGCCCACCCTGGGTGGCCCGCCGGTGACGCTCAAGCTGCCGCCGGGCACACCCAACGGCCGTACCATGCGCGCCCGTGGCAAGGGCGCGGTCCGCAAGGACGGCACGCGCGGCGACCTGCTGGTCACCGTGGAGGTGAGTGTTCCGACGGAGCTGTCGGGGAAGGCTCGTGACGCGCTGGAGGCGTATCGCGAGGCGACCGCGGGTGAGGATCCGCGGGCGGAGCTGTTCCAGGCCGCGAAGGGAGCTTGATTCGAGATGGACGGTCGTCGACGCAACCCGTATGAACTGACCGAGGAAACCCCGGTCTACGTCATCTCGGTGGCGGCCCAGCTCTCCGGCCTGCACCCGCAGACACTGCGCCAGTACGACCGTCTGGGCCTGGTCTCCCCCGACCGCACCGCCGGCCGGGGCCGCCGCTACTCGGCCCGTGACATCGAACTGCTCCGCCAGGTGCAGCAGTTGTCGCAGGACGAGGGCGTCAACCTGGCCGGAATCAAGCGGATCATCGAGCTGGAGAACCAGGTCGCCGCCCTGCAGTCCCGGGTGGCGGAGATGGAAGCGGCGCTCGACGGCGCGGCGGCCGCGATGCAGCAGCGCGAGGCCGCGGTGCACGCCTCCTACCGGCGGGACCTGGTCCCGTACCAGGAGGTGCAGCAGACCAGCGCGTTGGTGGTGTGGAGACCCAAGCGGCAGCAGCCGTCGGACTGAACCCACGCGCGCGGGAACACCGCTGTGAAGGGGCCCGGGGAACCTCCCCGGGCCCCTTCGCGTGCGTACGCGTCCACTGTCCGTCCGTGGTCCCGGCGGATCTTCACTGCCCGGCGGAAGAGGCGCCGTGTAGAGTCCGTGAAGACTGTTCGGCGGCGGTTCCCCCACGTCTTCACATGCAAAGCGGAGCGTGGCGTTGCCATCTCGTTAAGTAGTTTCGCTTGACGCTGGGGGGCGTGGCCGCGTTGGCTTTTCAGTCATCTGGGTCGCAATGCTGCGTCCACGTCCGGAAGGCACCAGAAGTGAGCACCCCCATGCGTCGTATCGCCATATCCGTGGCCGCGTCCACGATGACCCTTTCGCTGGCCGCGTGCGGTGCCCTGGGGGTTTCGGGGGACAGCGCGGACGCGAGCCCGACCAAGGGCAACGACATCACGGTGGGCGTCCTGATGCCGGAGAAGACGAACACCCGGTACGCCGAGTTCGACTACCCGATCATCAAGGCGAAGGTCGCCTCCCTCACCAAGAAGCAGGGCCGGACCGTCTACGCCAACGCCGGTGCCGACACGGACACGCAGGCCGCCCAGATGCAGCAGATGATCGACGACAAGGTCGACGTCATCCTGCTCGACGCGGTCGACTCGCATCTCATCGCGCCCATGGTGAAGAAGGCCAAGGAGGCCGGCATCCCGGTCATCGCCTACGACCGCCTGGCCGAGGGCCCGATCGACGCCTACGTGTCCTTCGACAACGAGCTCGTCGGTGAGGTGCAGGGCCGTTCCGTGCTGGAGGCGCTGGGCGCGGGGGCCGACTCCTCCGACAAGGTCGTCATGATCAACGGCTCGACGACCGACCCCAACGCGAAGCAGTTCAAGACCGGCGCGCTCTCCGAGCTGGAGGGCAAGGTGACGATCGCCGACTCGTTCGACACCGACAAGTGGAGCCCGGAGCTGGCCCAGTCGCACATGACCCAGGCGATCAACAAGATCGGCAAGGACAACATCGCCGCGGTGTACTCCGCCAACGACGCCATGGCCGGCGGTGTCATCAAGGCGCTGGAGGCCGCGGGCGTCACCAAGCTGCCCCCGATCACCGGTCAGGACGCGGAACTCGCCGGGGTGCAGCGGATCGTGGCCGGCGAGCAGTACATGAGCGTCTACAAGCCCTACCCCGGTGAGGCCGAGGCCGCCGCGGAGATGGCCGTGGCGAAGATCCAGGGCAAGGACATCCAGTTCGACGCGCTCGCCCGGGACAGCGTCGACAGCCCCACGAACAAGGCCGTGCCGGCGCAGCTCGTGCCCGTGGTCGCCCTGACCAAGGACAACATCAAGAGCACCGTCGTCGCGGACGGCATCTACAAGGTGTCCGACATCTGCACCAGCCAGTACAAGTCCGCCTGCGCGGCCATCGGCCTCCACTAGGGCTCCCCGGTCCGGATCAGCCCGGGCGGTGTCCCACGCCACCCGGGCGAACTCCACCCTGACCTCCCCTCCGGCAGGCCGCCGGCCACTTTGCGGTACACGCCCCCGTGCGGGGTGACGTCGGCGGTGGCCGGATCAGGTCGGTGACGTAGGTGTGGAGCAGGTTGCCGTCGGTGATTCCGTTGCCGGCGGTGTTTGCGAGTGTGACGTCTCCCGTCGTGGTCGCGCCGAGGACGCCGGGGCGGCCGATCGCCGGGTCGGGGCGGAACTGGAGCGGGTCGAGGAAGTCGTCGTCCGGGCGCCGGTACACGACGTGCATCGCCACCTCGCCGCGCGTGGTCCGTATCCGGACCCGGTCGCCCCGGCACATCAGGTCGTGCCTCTCGGCCCTTTGAACGCCCATCAGCCGGGCCGGTGGGCGGCGTTGCCGGGCCGGGGGTGAGGACGACCGCCCGGGTGTCCTGGGCGCCGTCGGGCGCGGCGGCGAGCAGGTTGTTGCAACCCGCCGGAAGGGGCCCCGGAGATACCGGGATATACCGATGGTTTCCACCGCCCGCGCCGGGGGGAGCCGTGTTGCGGAGCGGGTCCCGTCCGCGCATAGTTGCGCTGCGGAAGACGGGAACCGGGGGTGGGATGGGCGATGGCCGGGCACGGGACGGACGAGCATCCACACGGTGCTGACCGACTGTGCGAGACCGGGGATCGCGTGTACTCCCGGGCCGTACGGCGGGGCCGCGTGCCGCGCCGTGACGCCGAACCGGTGCCCTGTCTGCTGGAGTTGGCGCTGCTGCACCCGGACCCCGACGACATGGACTGGCTGGTCCCCACCTCCCCGCAGGAGGTCATGACCCGGCTGCTGCGCGGGGTGTACGACGAGGTCAGCGCGAGTCAGCGGATGGTGGGCTCGGCGGTGGCGGCCGTCGAGTGGTACGCCGGTCTCGGCCCGCGGCCCCGGCCGGCCGCCGGGGAGGGCGCGGCGATCCGCGTCCTGGACGGCCTCGCCCGTATCCAGGCCGCGATGGACGAGGCGACCGAGGCCTGCACGACGGAGGTCCTCACCGTGCAGCCCGGCGGCATCCGCCCCGAGCACGAACTCACCGAGGGACTGCACCGCGCGCTCGCGCTGCGCGGCCGGGGCGTGCGCATGCGCGACCTGTACACCCATGTCGCCAGGCACGGCCAGGGCCTCATCAACTACCTGGAGCTGATGGGTGGTTCGGTGCAGGCCCGGACCCTCGACGAGGTGATCGACCGGCTGATCCTGTTCGACTCGACGGTGGCCTTCATCCCCGCGAACGCCGACCGCACCCTGGCCCTTGAGCTGCGCCACCCGGCGCTGGTGCAGTACCTGGTGACGGTCTTCGAGCGGCTGTGGCGGCTGGCGATCCCGCTGACCGCGCCGCTGCCCGACACCGGCATCGAGGGCATCTCCCACCGGGAGCAGTCCATCGCCGCGCTGCTCGCGGAGGGCCATCAGGACGCGGTGATCGCGGAGCGGCTCGGCATCAGCGTGCGCACCTGCCGGGCCCACATCGCGCGGCTGTCGGAGACGCTGGGCGCGGCCAGCCGTACCCAACTGGGCGTCCGGATCGCCCAGGTCGGCCTGGACGGCCCGGCCCGTCCGGCGGGCGTCACCCCGCTGACTCTTCCCGGTCAGGAATCCCGGCCCGTCCGATGACGTAGCCGAGCTGCGCGCGGCTCTCGCTGCCGAGGGCCGCCGCGAGTTCGGCGATGTGGACCCGGGCGGTACGGACGTTCGTCCCGAGCCGGTCCGCGATGACGGCGTCGGTGTGGCCCTCGACGAGCAGCGCGGCGATGGCCCGCCGGCGGTGGGTGACGCCGTCGCGGGAGGGCTGCGGGGCCGCCCGCGGGTGCATGGGGCCGGCCAGCCGCCACAGGCGGTCGAAGGCGGTGGCGAAGTAGTCCACCAGGACCGGGTGCCGTACCTCCAGGGCGAGCGGTCCTTGCTGCCGGGAACGAAGGCGACGGCGCGGTCGACGACCAGCAGGCGCTCGGTCACCTCGTCCAGGGTGCGGGCCTCGACGTCGCCGCGCAGCCGTTCGTAGCGGGCCAGGACCGAGGACGCGTGGCGCAGCGTGTGCTGGTACAGCGTGCGGATGCGGCCGCCGCGGTCCAGGAGGTCCTGGTCGCGGGTCAGGGCCTCGGCGTGCCGTTCGGGGCGGGCCCGGGTGTGGCTGGTGTGCGGGTGGATGGCGAGGAGCTCGGCGCCGGCGTCGGCCATGGCCTGGCGATGGCGAGGTTGATCCGGTCGAGTCCGTTCAGGACGCTGATCATCGGGGTGTCGCCGCCGGTGGCGCGCGGCCCGCCGATGCGCAGCAGCGGTTCGAAGGTCCCGGTCGGCCGCTGCTCGCGCCGCCGTTCGTCGGCGATGCGCTCCTGCGAGGCGCGCAGCAGCCGGTGCAGGGCCACCGTCGGGCAGGCGGACTCCAGTGTGTCGAGGTCGGTGCGGGCGGGGTGGAGCAGACCGAGGTCGACGAGGCAGGGGGCCGTCTCGGCGTCCGCGGCGCGAACCCGGCCCTCGCGCAGGGCGCGTTCGTACAGCTGCGTCCCCGCGGCGCACAGGGCTTCCGGTCCGTGCTGCGGGTGCGGCGCCGGGGCCACTCCTGGTCTCCTCTCGTGGGGGCGCCCGTCCGGGCGGGTCCGCACCGGTCAGTGGTCGCGGTCCAGAATCCCCGACTGGGCGATGAGAAAGCCGAGTTGTGCCCGGCTGCCGCTGCCGAGGGCGGCCGCGAGCTTGGCGATGTGGGCCCGGCAGGTGCGCACGTTCATGCCGAGGCGGCGGGCGATGGCCTCGTCGACGTGCCCTTCGACGAGGAGCTTGGCGATGGACCGCTGGACGCCGCTGATGCCGTCGGTGGGGGGAGCGTACGGAGTCTCCTCCAGCAGCGGGACCGCGCGGGCCCACAGCTGCTCGAAGACCTTGGCCAGGTAGTCGACCAGGCCCGGGTGGCGCAGCTCCAGGGCGACCGCGCTGTCGTCGCGGGCCGGGATGAAGGCGACGGTGCGGTCGAAGATCATCAGCCGCTCGATGAGTTCCTCGAGCGTCCGGATCTCGACGTTGCCGCCCTTGGCCATCAGTTCGGCGTACGCCAGGGTGCCCTGGCTGTGCCGGGCGGTGTGCTGGTACAGGGTCCGCATGGTGATGCCCCGCGCGATGACGGCCTGCCCCCGGTCCAGGGCCTCGGTCAGCGAGTGCTCGCTGCGGCCGCCCCCCGGCTGGACCGTCAGGATCTCCGACCGGCAGTCGGTGAGGGCGAGCTCGATCGCGGAGTTGATCCGGTTGATGCCCTCCAGCACGGTGATGGCGTGCGTGGTGGGCAGGTCCTGGGCACTGATGGCCAGGAACGGCTCGAAGGAGTCGGTCAGCTGCACCGCGAGGCTCCGGCGCTCCTGGATCTCCCGCTCCAGGGGGTGCAGCCGCTGCGCGAGCGCCGCCGCCGGCGGAACCGGACGCAGCCAGTTCGCGTCGTCCGGGTCGGGGTGCAGCAGCGCGAAGTCGACCAGGCAGGGAGCGGGCTCGACCTCCGTACGGGCGATGCGCCCGAACCGGAGCGCGCTGGCGTAAAGCCGCCTGCCGTCGGCACACAACTCCGCCTCGGTATGAGGATGTGTCCGGTATGGGTCATTTGATGGCAAAGCTCCACCCCCCAGGGTCCTGAACGTGCAGGAACATGATGCATCGACCCTGTGGTGTTCGCCTGACTGAATGAGCCATCGTCTTGGTGACGGCGGGGGAGAGTAGCCACGGAAGTGAGGACGTAGCCGACTATGTGCAAGAGAATGGTTCGCTCGGTGCTCGCTGTCGCCTTCTCCGCTGGGTTGGTGTTCGGCGCGTACGGTGCCCTGGACCTTTCCTGGAGCAGTGAACCGGCCACCCACCCGGACTCCAGCGGTGAGGCCGTCGCACCTCCGGACCTCTCTTGGAGCAACGTGCTGGCGGGGGACCTGTCCTGGAGCATCGTGCCGAAGGGCACGGCGGCATGACCACCCCACCCGACGACCGCTCCTTCCGGCGCGAGATGGCCACCGCCTATCGCTCGGGCTGGCACTTCATCGACCTGGTCACCGCGATCCCCCACGCCGGTGACTCGTTGATGGTGACGGTCTTCGGTGAGCCGGTCGTCGTGACCCGGGACGAGGACGAGGACCTGCGGGCGTACCGGTGCCTGCGCCGGCCTCGCGGGGCGCCGCAGCCGGTGCGGTGCGCCATCCGGTACGGAATGATCTTCGTCAACCTCGACCAGCGGGACCACCAGCTGGTGGAGCCGGACGTACCGGACCTGCCGACCATCTCAGCCACCCCCCGCAGTGCCTGACGCGATTCCCCCGTCGTAACAGATCGCGCAGGTACTTCCCCCCGCAGCGGCGTCACCGTGACCTGAACACGGTGACGCCGCTGCAGTTTCTGGCGTTATTTCCGGACATACGTGCCCGCACGTCGTGGCTGAAAACGATCGGCCACGACTCCGTGCCCTCCGTGAAGGACGCGCGTCCGCGTCCGCCGCCCGCGCCGCTCCGGCCGCCGGCACGTGTCCCACCCCGGTGCGGGTACCCGGCCCTCACGGGGAACGTGTCTTCCGAACCTTGAGTGGAATAGACTCAACTTTGTGTACGTTGACTGAGTCAGCGCTGGAAGATGTGGACGACGTGGCCGACAGCTGACGCCAGGAGGAGAGAGCGAACGTGGACGCCGAGCTGACCAACCGGAGCCGGGACGCCATCAACGCGGCCAGCGGCCGTGCCGTGTCCGAGGGCAACCCGGACCTCACCCCTGCCCACCTGCTCCTCGCTCTGCTCCAGGGCGAGGACAACGAGAACATCGTCGACCTCCTCGCCGCGGTCGACGCCGACCAGGCCGCCGTACGGACGGGCGCCGAGAAGATCGTCGCCGGGCTGCCCAGCGTCACCGGCTCCACGGTCGCGCCCCCGCAGCCCAACCGGGAACTGCTCGCCGTGATCGCGAACGCGGGCGAGCGGGCCAAGGACCTCGGTGACGAGTACCTCTCCACCGAGCACATGCTGATCGGCATCGCCGCCAAGGGCGGCGCGGCCGGCGACGTACTCTCCCAGCAGGGGGCCAGTGCGAAGAAGCTGCTGGACGCGTTCCAGAAGACCAGGGGAGGGCGCCGGGTGACCACACCCGACCCGGAGGGCCAGTACAAGGCCCTCGAGAAGTTCGGTACCGACTTCACCGCCGCCGCGCGCGACGGCAAGCTCGACCCGGTCATCGGCCGGGACCAGGAGATCCGCCGGGTCGTGCAGGTGCTGTCCCGCCGCACCAAGAACAACCCGGTGCTGATCGGTGAGCCGGGCGTCGGCAAGACCGCCGTCGTCGAGGGCCTCGCCCAGCGGATCGTGAAGGGGGACGTGCCCGAGTCGCTCAAGAACAAGCGGCTCGTGGCCCTCGACCTCGGCGCGATGGTTGCGGGTGCGAAGTACCGCGGCGAGTTCGAGGAACGGCTGAAGACCGTCCTCGCGGAGATCAAGGACTCCGACGGCCAGATCGTCACCTTCATCGACGAGCTGCACACCGTCGTCGGCGCGGGCGCGGGCGGCGACTCCGCCATGGACGCCGGCAACATGCTCAAGCCGATGCTGGCCCGCGGCGAGCTGCGCATGGTCGGCGCGACCACCCTCGACGAGTACCGCGAGCGGATCGAGAAGGACCCCGCCCTGGAGCGGCGCTTCCAGCAGGTGCTGGTCGCCGAGCCCAGCGTCGAGGACACCATCGCTATCCTGCGCGGACTCAAGGGCCGCTACGAGGCCCACCACAAGGTGCAGATCGCGGACAGCGCGCTGGTCGCGGCCGCCACCCTCTCCGACCGCTACATCACCTCCCGCTTCCTGCCCGACAAGGCCATCGACCTGGTCGACGAGGCCGCCTCGCGGCTCCGTATGGAGATCGACTCCTCGCCCGTCGAGATCGACGAACTCCAGCGCGGTGTCGACCGGCTGAAGATGGAGGAGCTGGCGATCGGCAAGGAGACCGACCCGGCCTCGCGCGAACGCCTGGAGAAGCTGCGCCGCGATCTCGCCGACAAGGAGGAGGAGCTGCGCGGTCTGACCGCCCGCTGGGAGAAGGAGAAGCAGTCCCTCAACCGGGTCGGCGGGCTGAAGGAGAAGCTCGACGAGCTGCGCGGCCAGGCCGAACGCGCCCAGCGCGACGGCGACTTCGACACCGCCTCCAAGCTGCTCTACGGCGAGATCCCGAGCCTGGAGCGCGACCTGGAGGCCGCCTCGGAGGCCGAGGAGGAGGCCGCCAAGGACACCATGGTCAAGGAGGAGGTCGGCTCCGACGACATCGCGGACGTCGTCGCCGCCTGGACCGGCATCCCGGCCGGCCGCCTGCTGGAGGGCGAGACCCAGAAACTCCTGCGCATGGAGGAGGAGTTGGGCCGCCGTCTGATCGGGCAGTCGGAGGCCGTGAGCGCGGTGTCCGACGCGGTGCGGCGCACCCGGGCCGGCATCGCCGACCCGGACCGGCCCACCGGCTCGTTCCTCTTCCTCGGCCCGACGGGCGTGGGCAAGACCGAACTCGCCAAGGCGCTCGCCGACTTCCTCTTCGACGACGAGCGGGCGATGATCCGCATCGACATGTCGGAGTACGGCGAGAAGCACACCGTGGCCCGGCTGGTCGGCGCCCCGCCCGGATACGTCGGCTACGAGGAGGGCGGCCAGCTCACCGAGGCGGTGCGCAGGCGGCCGTACAGCGTCGTCCTGCTGGACGAGGTGGAGAAGGCCCACCCCGAGGTCTTCGACGTGCTCCTCCAGGTGCTGGACGACGGGCGCCTGACGGACGGTCAGGGCCGCACGGTCGACTTCCGCAACACCATCCTGGTGCTGACCTCCAACCTCGGCAGCCAGTTCCTGGTCGACCCGCTCACCAGCGAGGCGGAGAAGAAGGAGCAGGTCCTGGAGGTGGTCCGGGCCTCCTTCAAGCCGGAGTTCCTCAACCGGCTCGACGACCTGGTCGTCTTCTCGGCGCTGAACAAGGAGGAGCTGAGCCGTATCGCCCGGCTGCAGATCAACCGTCTCGCCAAGCGGCTGGCCGAACGGCGGCTGACCCTGGAGGTCACCGACGAGGCGCTCGCCTGGCTGGCCGACGAGGGCAACGACCCGGCCTACGGTGCCCGGCCGCTGCGCCGGCTCGTGCAGACCGCGATCGGCGACCGGCTCGCCAAGGAGATCCTGGCCGGCGAGGTCAAGGACGGCGACACGGTCCGGGTGGACGCCTTCGGCGACGGCCTGATCGTGGGCCCCGCCACCGGCAAGACGCTGTAGTCCGCGAACCCCCTCTCGGCGCGCTTCCGGGGCACCCGTCCCGGAAGCCGCGCCCGGCCCGTCGGCGGATGAGGTTGCCGGTCGTGGGTGAAGAGAGAGAGGGTGGAGATGTACGTCTGGTCTCAGTGACGGCCGGACGAGCCAGACAACCGCAGGAGTTTCCAGGTATGTCCATTGACCCGTCCTCGATTCCCAACTTCGGGGGCCAGCCCGAGCCCGAGCCCCAAGGGCCGGCGGGCCCCGTCGTGCCGGATCAGGACCTTGTGAAGCAACTCCTCGACCAGATGGAGCTGAAGTACGTCGTCGACGACGAGGGTGACCTCGCGGCGCCGTGGGAGGAGTTCCGTACGTACTTCATGTTCCGCGGCGAGGGCGACCAGCAGGTCTTCTCGGTGCGGACCTTCTACGACCGGCCGCACCAGATCGACTCCAAGCACGCCCTGCTGGAGTCCATCGACGACTGGAACCGGCGGACGCTGTGGCCGAAGGTCTACAGCCACACCCACGACGACGGCACCGTCCGCCTGATCGGCGAGGCGCAGATGCTGATCGGCACCGGCGTCGCCCTGGAGCACTTCGTCTCCTCGACGGTCAGCTGGGTGCGGGCCGCCATCGAGTTCGACAAGTGGCTGGTCGAGCAGCTCGGCCTCGAGCAGGAGGTCAACGACGCGGACAAGCCCGAGGGCGACGAGGAGTAGGTCGGCCCCCGGTCCGACTCCGGGCCGCTACAGGGGCGTGTGGGCGATGACGACCAGATACGCCCCGTAGGCGAACGAGAGCCCGGCCAGGGCACCGACCACCACGGTCGCGTGCCAGGGCCGGGCTCTCGCCGTCCGCACCAGTGCCCGCGCCGGTGGCAGCAGCAGCGGGAAGGCGGGGAGCAGGAAGCGCGGCTTGGACTCGAAGAATCCCGAGCCGCCGAGCGTGACCAGCAGCAGCACCCCGCTGTAGACCAGCAGCGGCAGCGGGGCGCGGTCGGCGAGCAGCAGGGCGTACAGCACGACGGACACCGCGACGATCACCATCGTCATCGGGAAGACGAAGCGGTCCCCGTGCAGCAGCAGGTGGCGCACGAACCCCAGCGAGCCGCGCCCGAAGTCGAAGCGTGAGCCCCACCGGCGCTGCACGGCGAAGTAGCCGCCGAGCGGATCGCCCACGCGCCGGCCGACCCACAGCACGTACGCCCCCCAGCCGACGGGTGCGAGCGCGGCGCCCGTCCACAGGCTGTGGGTAACTTTTCCGGCCCGCCCGCGGCACCGCCACAGCTCGCAGCCCGCCGCCGCGAGCACCGCGGCCGCGACCGCGAACCCGTTGGGCCGGGCCAGCCCCGCCAGCGCGGCCAGAGCGCCCGCCAGCGGCCAGCGCCCGTCCAGCACCGCGTACAGCGCCCAGACGGCGAACGCGGTCAGCACCGGCTCCGTGTACGCCATCGACAGCACCACCGAGTGCGGCAGCAGGCCCCACAGCAGCACCAGCGCGGTGCCCACCGCCCGCCCGTGCAGCCGCGCCCCGAGGGCGTACATCCCGCAGGCCGCCACCGCCGCCGCGAGCCAGGACACCGCCAGGCCGGCCGCGCCCCCGCCCAGCGGGCTCACCGTGGTCAGCGCCCGCACCAGCCCCGGGTACAGCGGAAAGAAGGCGAGGTCGCTGTGGACGACACCGGGCTGGAAGCGCAGCACGCGGCCGTACCCGTGGGCGGCGATCCCCAGGTACCACAGGGAGTCCCAGGACCGCCCGAGCAGCGCGAGCGGCTGTCTGCCGGTGGCCCAGGCGGTCGCGGCGAGCACGACCGCACCGGACACCCGGGCGGCCGCGAACAGCCCCAGAGCGGCCGCCAGGGGCCGCCAGGGGTGGACGCGGCTGCCGGCGTGCGGCTCGGTGACGGCGGGGGCGAGAGCGCTGGCTTGGGTCACACCCGCACATTGCAGGGGAAAAGGTACGTTCGCGAACACGGTGCGCCCGACCGGGTACGGATTCCTGCGGCCCGGCGTGGCGACGTGACACCCGGTGCGGGCCCCGGCGCGCCGGTTCCGGGTTCAGCCCGCGAGGGCCTTGAGCCTCGACACGGCGTCCTCCAGCACCGCCGCCCGCTTGCAGAACGCGAACCGCACGGGCTGTGCCCGGCGCCCTTCCTGTCAGCTCTCGTAGTGATAACGGCACTGTGCGATCAGGACGCCGTCCTCGGTGGCCTTGTAGATCAGGCGGTGCTCGTCATTGATGCGGCGTGACCAGTAGCCCTGGAATCCGTGCTTGAGGGGTTCCGGTTTGCCGATCCCCTCGTTGCCGTTACGGGCGATGTCCGCGACGAGTGTGTTGATGCGCTTCAGGATCTTCCGGTCCTGAAGCTGCCACCACAGATAGTCCTCCCAGGCGCGGGAGGAGAAGGTGATCTTCAGCTCGCGGCCCTCACTCGTCGGTCGTCAGCTCGCGTACGGTGCCGCCGCCGTTCTCCAGCTCGTCGATGGACGCGAGCAGGCGCCGGGCGTTCGCCGGGCTCCTCAGCAGGTAGGCCGTCTCCTTCAGGGACTCGTAGTCCTCAAGGGAGACTATGACGACCGGCTCGTGTCCGGCCCGGGTGATGACGACCTCTTCGCGGTCGTCCGTGACGGAGTTGAGCACCTCGGCGTACCGCGCGCGCGACTCGGAATAGGTCATGGTCTTCACGATCGAACCTCCTCGACGTACAAGAAACTGTACGTCGATGCCTGCGGTGCGGGCAAGCGCCGGAACGACGGCCGGGCGGGCCTCCGGCGCGAATTCCCGGGCAGGCCCCGGCGCGCCGGTCCCGGGTTCAGCCCGCGAGGGCCTTGAGCCTCGACACGGCGTCCTCCAGCACCGCCGTCCGCTTGCAGAACGCGAACCGCACGAACGGCGCGCCCGCCTCCCGGTCGTCGTAGAAGACCGCGTTGGGGATGGCCACGACTCCGGCGCGCTCCGGCAGCGCGCGGCAGAACGCGAAGCCGTCGCTCTCGCCGAGCGGCCGGATGTCGGTGGTGACGAAGTACGTTCCGGCCGGCCGGAACACCCCGAAGCCCGCCTCCGCCAGACCCGCCGCCAGCAGGTCCCGCTTGGCCGGCATGTCCGCGCGGAAGGCGTCGAAGTAGGTGTCGGGCAGCGACAGCGCCTCGGCGACGGCGTACTGGAAGGGCCCCGAGGCGACGTAGGTGAGGTACTGCTTCGCCGAGCGCACCGCCGTGACCAGCGGCGGCGCCGCCGTCACCCAGGCCGCTCCCCGTTCGCGCACTCATTCGCATGGGGCCCGGCCCGCAGGGCTACACCCCCGAGCGACAATGAGCTGTTGTGTACACATGGGACACTCGGTACTCTTGGGTGCATGACACAGCCCATGCCCATAGAGTCGATCCGCGATGTCCGGGCACACCTGGCCGAGGTCGTGGAGCGGGCCGACCGGGACGACGTACCTACCGTCATCACCCGGCGCGGCAAGCAGGTCGCCGCCGTGGTGTCCATCGAGGTGCTGCGCAAATACCAGGAGTGGGAAGAGCGCGAGATCAACCGGATCATCGACGAGCGCATGACCAACCCGGCACCCGGCATCCCGATCGAGGACATCATGAGGGAGACGCTGGCACGCAGTGAGTGAGTACCGCACCGTCTTCCGAGCCGAGGCTCAGGCCGAACTCCGCAAGGTGCCGCGAGACATGGCCCTCCGCATTTTGGCCAAGCTGACTGAGCTGGAGAACGACCCGATGGGGTTCAACACCACGGCCCTCGTCTCCCAGCCCGACCGGCGCCACCTACGGGTAGGCGACTACCGCGTGATCTACACAATCGACAACGGCGAGCTGGTGGTATGGGTCGTACACGTCGGGCATCGCTCCACCGTCTACGACACCTGAGCACTCCTGGCATCGCGCTGGTGTCTGCTGACACCTGGCTCCTCCGGTGCGGGGCTGAGGGCCACGGAGGAGCCCAGGCCGTACGACTGCTACGTTGCCAGCGACTTGAGCCGGGATGCCGCCTCCTCCAGCACGCTTGTCCGCTTGCAGAACGCGAATCGCACAAAGGGCGCGCCTTGCTGGCGGTGGTCGTAGAAGACCGCGTTGGGGATCGCGACCACCCCGCAACGCTCCGGCAGTGAACGGCAGAACGCGATGCCGTCGCTCTCGTCCAGGGGGCGGATGTCGGCGGTGATGAAGTATGTGCCTGCCGGGCGGAAGACCGTGAACCCCGCCTGCTCCAGGCCCCCCGCGAGCAGCTCGCGCTTGGCTCGCATGTCGGCGCGGAACTCCTCGAAGTAGGAGTCCGGCATGCGCAGCGCCTCGGCGATCGCGTACTGGAAGGGGCCCGAGGCCACGTACGTCAGGAACTGCTTGGCGGAGCGGACGGCGGTCACGAGTTCCGCAGTACTCGTAATCCAGCCGACCTTCCAGCCGGTGAAGGAGAACGTCTTGCCGGCCGAGCCGATCGAGACCGTGCGCTCGCGCATCCCCGGGAACGTGGCCAGCGGCACGTGCTCGGCCGCGTCGAACACCAGGTGCTCGTACACCTCGTCCGTGATCACCAGCAGGTCCCGTTCGACGGCCAGCTCCGCGATCGCCCTGAGCTCCGCGCGGGTCAGGACCGTGCCCGTCGGGTTGTGCGGCGTGTTGACGAGCAGCAGCCGGGTCCGGTCGGTGACCGCGGCGCGCAACTCGTCGAGGTCGAGCCGGAAACTCCCCTCGTGCGGGCGCAGGGTGACGGGCACCCGCGTGCCGCCCGCCATCGCGATGCAGGCCGCGTAGGAGTCGTAGTACGGCTCCAGCGCCACCACCTCGTCGCCGGGCTCCACCAGAGCCAGCAGGGCGGCGGCGACGGCCTCCGTGGCGCCCGCGGTGACCAGCACCTCGCTGTCCGGGTCGTAGGACAGCCCGTAGCGCCGCTCCTGGTGCGCGGTGATCGCCGCGCGCAGCTCGGGGACGCCCGGCCCCGGCGGGTACTGGTTGCCGCGCCCCTCGCGCAGCGCCCGCACCGCCGCCTCACGGATCTCCTCGGGACCGTCCGTGTCCGGGAAGCCCTGCCCGAGGTTGATCGCCCCGGTCCGCAGGGCGAGCGCGGACATCTCCGCGAAGATCGTGGTCCCGAACGCGGCGAGCCGGCGGTTGAGCAGGGGGCGTGCGCTGGAGGTCATGCCGGTCATCCTCCGCCCAAGCTCTGGAGTTCCTCAACTCTGCTTTGGCGCGCGGGGCGGGAGGGCATCTCCCCGGCACGCAGCAAGCGGGACGCCCACGGGGGGTCGTTCCGGGGACATCGGAAGGAGGGTGACGCCATGGTCTTCGGCATCATCCTGGCGGTGATCGCGGTTCTGTTCGTCGGGGTGCTCGTGGCCGCGGCACGCACCGGCCGGCGCAGGCGCGCCGGGTCGTACGGCGCGGCCGGCGGCGGCAGCTGGTGGGCGGGCGGGGGAGACGGAGGGGGCGGAGGGTCCTCCGGTCACCACGGGGGGCACTCCGGGCACTCCTGCGGCGGCGGGCACTCCTGCGGCGGTGGGTCGTCGTGCGGGGGCGGCTCGTCGTGCGGCGGCGGCGGATGCGGTGGAGGCAGCTGACACGGGGCAGCCGAGCTCCACGGGCCGCGTCGCGGCCGTGCGGCGGGGGCCGTTCGGGGGTGGTCCCCGCCGCGTCGTACCGGGCGTCCGCCGGGGTTCACACCCCGCGGGCGCCCGGTGTCATGGGGTACGAGCGGCCGTCCCGGCGCGCGTTGTGGTTGAACAGTTGAGCTGGGCAGCCCTCTGAGGGATGGAAACCGCACGAAGTTGGGTAAAAACGCTGTGACGGCACCACAGTTCATGATTCCCTCTAAACCACCGACGCGGCCCCTCGGACGTCCAGCGGACACCTTTCTCACCTCCTGACGTCCCGACTGGGCTGACCGGACCGATACCCCGATGTCGCCAGGGGTGCGCCGGACCCACATCTCCCCGTTCTTTGCGTGCTTGCGGAGCCGACCCATGCTCACGACCCTCACCACCTCCTACACCGACACGCGCGCGGCCGACCTCGCCTGGGCCCTGGGGCGCGAGCCGCTGCCCGCCCTCGCCTCGCTGGACCTCGAACTGGGCGGTTCGAAACTCCAGTTGAGGCTCCTCGGCGCGTCCCACCAGGTCCTACTCGAGGAGGCGCGAGGCAGCTGTTCGGAGACGGTGGCCTGCATCGCCGGCAGCATGCCCCTCCCGCTGGGCGTCGCCAAGCGCGTCGGCGACGACTGGGAGTACGAGTTCGCGGCCCGGGTGGAGCTGCTGTCCCCGGGCTCGTTCGCCGGCCGCGCCCAGGAGTTGCTCGCCCTGGTCTCCGACCACCCCAACGGCCTCGCCGGCGTCTTCCCGGGCAGCCCGCACGCCTTCACCGCGCTGCTCGCCCAGCGCCACGAGGGGCAGGTGCACTGGCGGACCTGGCACGCCTACCCGCAGGACGGGCAGTTGGTGGCGACCCGCACCCGCGTGGGCGTGCCGACCGTCCGGTCCGGCGGCCCGCGGCGGACACGTCTGAGCGTGTCCGGGGTCTGAGGGCACCACTCGTAAGGCTCAAACAGCGAAACCCGGGCGCCCGTCGTTTCCACACGTGTGGGTGACGAAGCGTACCGAGGGCGTGACGTAACGTCGCAACGTGATCGAACCGCACGCCCCCGCCCCGCCCGGCACCCCGCCGTCCTGGGCGGGACCCGTGCGGCTGCCCGTCCAGCCGGGCACGGGCCGGTTCCTCGTCCTCCTGTGCGTCTTCGTCTGTGCGGCCTGCGGACTGGTGTACGAACTCGAACTCGTCGCCCTGGCTTCCTACTTGATCGGCGACTCGGTCACCCAGACCTCCGTCGTCCTGTCCGTGATGGTCTTCGCGATGGGGATCGGCTCCCTCGTCGCCAAGCGGCTGCGCTGGCGGGCCGCGGCCGCCTTCGGCGCGATCGAGGCGGCCCTCGCCCTGGTCGGCGGGTGCAGCGCGATGGCGCTGTACGCAGTCTTCGCCTGGACCGGCGGCTGGGGCGGCCTGTGGGGGAGCGGCCCCCGCTGCCTGCTGGTCGCCTTCTCCCTCGCCATCGGCCTGCTCATCGGCGCCGAGGTCCCGCTGCTGATGGAACTCATCCAGCGCATCCGGCGCCAGGACGCGGGCGGCGCGGTGGCCGACCTGTTCGCGGCGGACTACGTCGGCGCCCTCGTCGGCGGCCTCGCCTTCCCCTTCCTGCTGCTGCCCCGGCTCGGCCAGCTGACCGGCACGCTGCTCACCGGCGCGGTCAACGTCGTCGCCGGCGGCGCCCTCGTCCTCGGCCTGTTCCGCCGCGACCTGAGCCACCGCGCCCGCTGGACGCTGCTGGCCGTCAACATCGCCGTGCTCGCCCTGCTGGCCACCGCCGCGGCTCTGGTCCACGACTTCGAACGGGCCGCGCGCCAGGCCGTCTACGGCCGTGACGTGCGCGTCGCCGTCCAGAGCGACGTCCAGGAGATCGTCCTCACCGGCGGCACCCACGGCCGGCCCCTCGGTCTCTTCCTCGACGGCCGGCTGCGGGTCAGCGGCCGTGACGAACAGCGCTACCACGAGGCACTGGTCGAGCCCGCCATGAACGGCCCCCACGCGCGCGTGCTCGTCCTCGGCGGCGGCGACGGCCTGGCCGCGCGCGAGGTGCTGCGCCATCCGGGCGTACGGCGGGTCGACATCGTCGAACTCGACGCGACGGTCGTCCGGCTGGCCCGCCGCGACCCCGCCCTGTCCGCACTCAACGGCCATGTCTACGGCGACCCGCGGGTGCGCGTCTTCACGGCGGACGCCTTCGGCTGGCTGCGCGGGGCGCCGCCGGCCACGTACGACGTGGTGATCGCGGACCTGCCCGATCCGGGCATCACGGCGAGCACCAAGCTGTACTCCCAGGAGTTCTACGGCCTGGCGCGGCGGACGCTCGCCGCCGGCGGCCGGCTCGTGGTGCACGCGGGCCCCGTCTCCTCCCGCGCCCGCGCCTTCTGGACGGTGGACGCGACGCTCCGGGCGGCCGGTCTGCGTACGGCGCCCTACCGCGTGGGCGGCCGCGACCCCGGCTTCGCCGACGGACCCGACCGCTCCGCGGGCGCGGGCCGCGCCCCGCACGACTGGGGGTTCGTCCTCGCCGCCCGCCACACCCGCCCACCCCTGCGCCTCGCGCCCCACGGCCCCCGCCCGGCGACCCTGACCCAGCCGTCGCTGACCGCGGCGGCCCGCACGGCGGCGCACCTGAGCATCACCGGCCTGCCGCCCTCGACGCTGGTGCATCCGCGTTTCTGAGGCGTTCTGAGGCGTACTGCCGCGTCTGCCGCGTCTGCCGCGCGTCTGACGCGCTTCCGACGGGAGCGGGGATCGCCGGGCGGGTGGCGGCGGCCGGGCATCTCCGGTCGGCGCGTGGGCTATTTCGGTCAACGCGGGTGCGGTACGGCGCCCACTGGGTAGGCTCGGCCGACATGGAGCATGAGGTGTTCGTTCCGGTTGTGGCCGAGCGGCTCAGGGAGGCGCTGGCCGATCCCGCGCGGGTCGCCCGGGCCGTCCCCGGCCTCCAGCAGGACGCCGGCGCCGAGCCCGTCAGCGGCCGGCTGAAGGTGCGGGTCGGCAGCCACTCCGTCACCTACCGCGGTACCGCGCGCGTGTCCGGCCTGGACGACGGTTCGTACGCCGTCGAGGGCGACGCCACCGAGACGCGCGGCAGCGGCTCGGTCAAGCTCACGCTGACGCTCCGCCTCCGGGACGCGGAAGGCGGCGCCATCCTGGCCTTCGAGGCGGTCGCCGCCGCGGACGGTCGGGTCACCGACCTGCCGGCCGACGCGGTCGGCTCGGCCGTCGTCCGGCTGCTGAACCGTTTCGCGGAGAACCTGGGTGCCGCCACGGCGGAGGAGGGGCGGCCGGAGCAGCCGAAACCCCCGCGGACCGAGCGGGCCGAAGCCGGTCAGGAGCCGGAAACGGGGGCCGACGAAGACCAGGCTCCGGAGCCGGAGCCGGGACCGCGGAAGGCGCCACGACCACTCGACGCACACGTCTCCGAGGACGCCGGACCGGGGCCGGGCGACGGCTTCGAGGAGCCGGCCGCGGCCGAGGCGGCCCACGCGCGCCGGACGATGATCGGGCGCAGCGCGGAGGAGGTCGACCACGCCCCGCCGCGCGGCCGCTACGCCCCCGTACCGGCCCCGCAGACCATCACCCCCGCCTCCGCCCTGCGCTGGGCGGCGCCCGCGGCGGCGGTGGTCCTCGCCTCGGCGATCGTGGCCGGACGGGTCCTGCGCAGACGCCACTGACGCCCGCCGGGCCGTCCGCCGCGCCTCGCGCCCGGCCGTCGCCCCCGCCCCCCTCATGCCCTCTTGATCGGCCCAGTAGGGTCGTCCCGTGAGTAACGAAGACATCACGCTGACCGCGGGTGACGCGGAAGTGACCGTGCAGCCGGGCAACGGCGGGCGGATCGGGGGGCTCCGCGTCGGCGGCGTCGAACTCCTGCGGCAGGGCGAGCGGTTCGGCTGCTTCCCGATGGTCCCCTGGTGCGGCCGGACCCGCGACGGACGGTTCCTGGACGGCGGGACCCTGCGTCAACTGCCGCTCAACTCCCCGCCGCACGCCATCCACGGCACCGCGCGCGACGGCGCCTGGCGCACCGCCCGCGTCTCGGCCGACGAGGCGGTCATCACGTACGACCTCGTCGACCCCTGGCCCCACCCGGGGCGCGTCACGCAGGTCGTCACGCTCACCCCGGACACCCTGACGCTCGGCATGGCCGTCGAGACGTACGAGACGTCCTTCCCGGCGCAGATCGGCTGGCACCCCTGGTTCAACCGCACCCTCGGCGACGGCGAGGGCGCCCGCCTCGACTTCACGCCCGCCTGGCAGGAGGAGCGCGGCGACGACCACCTCCCCACCGGCAAGCGCGTCGAGCCGAGGCCCGGCCCCTGGGACGACTGCTTCGGCATGCCCGACGGCGTCGACGTGACCGTCACCTGGCCCGGACGGCTGGAGCTGAGGGTGGCCAGCCGCGAGCAGTGGGTCGTGGTGTACGACGAGCAGGAGGCCGCCGTGTGCGTGGAGCCGCAGACCGGCCCGCCCAACGGCCTGAACACGCTCCCGCGCCTGGTCACCGCGATCGATCCGCTGGAAGCCGCCACCACGTGGAGCTGGCGCCGCCTCTAAGCTGACGGGCATGACTGACGCGCGTGGAAAGCTGCTGGAGCAGATCAAGGACAAGGCCGTGGTGCACGGCAGGGTGACCCTGTCGTCGGGTCTGGAGGCGGACTACTACGTCGACCTGCGCCGCGTCACGCTCGACGGCGAGGCCGCGCCGCTGGTCGGCCAGGTGCTCCTGGACCTGACCGCGGACCTGGACTTCGACGCGGTCGGCGGACTGACCATGGGCGCCGACCCCGTGGCCGCCGCCCTGCTGCACGCGGCCGCCGCCCGGGGGCGCCGGCTGGACGCCTTCGTCGTCCGCAAGGCCGCCAAGGCGCACGGACTGCAGCGGCGGGTCGAGGGTCCGGACATCAGCGGCCGCCGGGTGCTGGTGGTCGAGGACACCTCGACCACCGGCGGCTCCCCGCTGGCCGCCGTGGAGGCCGTGCGCGAGGCGGGCGCCGAGGTCGTGGCGGTGGCGACCATCGTCGACCGGGCGACCGGTGCCGCCGAGAAGATCCGGGAGGGCGCCGGGGTGCCGTACCTCTTCGCGTACTCCAAGGACGAGCTGGGCCTCGACTAGGAGCCGGACGGCTCCCGGCACTTTCGTTATCCACAGGGTGGACACCAGGACGGGACCATCCGGCCAGGTCTGGAAGGATGGGGCCGACGACGACGTCACCCCCGAGGTCTAGGTCAGGGCCGTAGGACAGAAGAACGCCGAACCGCACATCCAAGGAGCGGACAGATGCCCATCGCAACCCCCGAGGTCTACAACGAGATGCTCGACCGGGCGAAGGCAGGCAAGTTCGCCTACCCGGCCATCAACGTGACCTCGACCCAGACCCTGCACGCTGCGCTGCGCGGCTTCGCGGAGGCGGAGAGCGACGGCATCGTCCAGATCTCCACGGGTGGTGCCGAGTTCCTGGGCGGCCAGTACAGCAAGGACATGGTCACCGGCGCCGTGGCGCTGGCCGAGTTCGCGCACATCGTCGCCGAGAAGTACCCGGTCACGGTCGCCCTGCACACCGACCACTGCCCGAAGGACAAGCTCGACGGGTACGTGCGTCCGCTGCTCGCGGTCTCCGAGGAGCGCGTCAAGGCCGGCGGCAACCCGCTGTTCCAGTCCCACATGTGGGACGGCTCGGCCGAGACCCTCGCCGACAACCTCGCCATCGCGCAGGAACTGCTGGAGCGCGCCCGCGCCGCCAGGATCATCCTGGAGGTCGAGATCACCCCGACCGGCGGCGAGGAGGACGGCGTCACCCACGAGATCAACGACTCGCTGTACACCACGGTCGACGACGCCGTGCGCACGGTCGAGGCGCTCGGTCTCGGTGAGAAGGGCCGCTACCTGCTGGCTGCGTCCTTCGGCAACGTGCACGGCGTGTACAAGCCGGGCAACGTCGTGCTGCGCCCCGACCTCCTCAAGGACCTGAACGAGGGCGTGGCCGCCAAGTACGGCAAGCCCGCCGGCTCCCAGCCCTTCGACTTCGTCTTCCACGGCGGCTCCGGCTCCTCCGCGGAGGAGATCGCGACCGCCCTGGAGAACGGCGTGGTCAAGATGAACATCGACACGGACACGCAGTACGCCTTCACGCGTCCCGTCGCCGACCACGTCCTGCGCAACTACGACGGTGTCCTGAAGGTCGACGGCGAGGTCGGCTCGAAGAAGACCTACGACCCGCGGACCTGGGGCAAGCTGGCCGAGGCGGGCATGGCCGCGCGGGTCGTCGAGGCCACGCAGCACCTGCGCTCCGCCGGTACGAAGATCAAGTAGTCGGCCCCGGCGGCCGACCGCTTTCCCCGAGCCCGGTGCCACGGCACCGGGCTCGCTGTATACCTGGGGCATGCCCGACGTCCGGCTGGCCTCCTCGCAGGGCAAGTGGATCCTTCTGACCACCGTGCTCGGCTCCAGCATGGCCACGCTGGACTCGACCGTGGTCAACGTCGCCCTGCCCCGCATCGGCCGTGACCTCGACGCGAACCTGGCCGCCCTGCAGTGGACGGTCAACGCGTACATGCTCACGCTGGCCGGGCTGATCCTGCTCGGCGGCTCCCTCGGCGACCGTTACGGCCGCCGCAAGATCTTCGTGATCGGCGTCGTCTGGTTCGCCGCCGCCTCGCTGCTGTGCGGGCTCGCCCCGAGCGCCGGCGTCCTGATCGCCGCCCGTGCCCTGCAGGGCGTCGGTGGCGCGCTGCTCACCCCGGGCTCGCTCGCCCTCATCCAGGCGTCCTTCCATCCCGACGACCGCAGCCGGGCCGTCGGCATGTGGTCCGGGTTCGGCGGGATCGGCGCGGCCGTCGGCCCGTTCCTCGGCGGCTGGCTGGTGGACGGCCCCGGCTGGCGCTGGGTGTTCCTGCTCAACGTCCCGCTGGCCCTGGCCTGCGCCCCCATCGCGGTACGGCATGTGCCCGAGTCCGGGGACGGCCGCATTCACGGGCGCTTCGACGTGCTCGGCGCGGTCCTCGGCGCGCTTTCGCTCGCCCTGGTGACGTACGCGCTGATCGAGGCCCGCGGCGGTTCGCTCGTCGTGGTGCTCACCGCCGTGGCGGGGGTGGTCGCGGGCGTCGCCTTCGTCGCCGTCGAGAAACGCAGCGCCGACCCGATGATGCCGCTGGACGTGTTCGCCTCGCGCCAGTTCACGGCCGTCAACCTGGTGACGCTGTGCGTCTACGCGGCCTTCGGCGGCTTCTTCTTCCTCACCGCCCTCCAGCTCCAGGTCGTGGCCGGCTACTCGGCGCTCCAGGCCGGCACAGCCCTGCTGCCGACGACCGCGATGATGCTGCTGTTCTCCGCCCGCTCGGGCCAGCTCGCCCAGCGGATCGGCCCGCGCGTCCCGCTCACCGTCGGGCCGCTGTTGTGCGCCACCGCCATGCTGCTGATGCGGCGGGTGGGGCCGGACGCCTCCTACCTCACCGACGTCCTGCCGGCCCTGCTGGTGATGGGGGCCGGCCTGGTCGCCCTGGTGGCGCCGCTGACCGCCACCGTGCTCGCCTCCGTGGACACCGCCCGGGCCGGTCTGGCCAGCGGCATCAACAACGCGGCGGCCCGCGCGGCCGGCCTGATCGCGGTGGCGGCGCTGCCGCTGGTCGCCGGGATGGGCGAGGACGCCTACCGGTCGGCGACCGCGTTCGACGCCGCGTTCGGCCGGGCGATGCTGGTGTGCGCGGGGGTGCTGGTGGTGGCGTCGGCGCTCGCCTTCGCGACCGTCCGCCGGCCGGACCCGGACTGCCGGCTGCCGGAATGCCGCACCCACGGCTGGGTCACCGCACCACCCCTGGAGGGAGCGCGGGCCCGCAAACGCATCGGCTGAGACGCGGGCCTGCCGCCGCCCGGTGCGCCACGGCCACGCGACCGTGCCGCCGCTCCTCGAGGAGCGGCGGCACGTTTCTTCGAACCGCTGCGACCGCTACCGCTTCAGCTCGGCGTACGCCTCGGCGCTGCTGTCCTGAAGGAACTGGCCGCAACGCTCCGCCTCGTCCTTCTCGTTGATCGTCCTGGCGGCCCGGGCGAGGGCAGCGAGGCAGCGCAGGAACCCGCGATTGGCCTGGTGGTCCCAGGGAATGGGTCCATGCCCCTTCCAGCCGGCCCGGCGGAGCTGGTCCAGTCCGCGGTGGTAGCCGGTGCGCGCGTACGCGTACGACTCGACCACTCGCCCCGCCTCGAAGGCGTCATCGGCGAGCATGGCCCAGGCGAGCGAGAACGTGGGGTGCTTCGCCGCGACCTCGACCGGGGGCTGGGATTCCTCACCCAGCAGGCGGTACGCCTCTTCGTTCTCCGGCAGGTACGTCGGCTCCGGGCCGCCGAGCAGGTTCTTGTGAGTCGTCATGGATGCAGTCTGCCACCTGCGGCCGGGGGGCTCCGGGGCCGTACAGGTAGGCATCCACACCCGGATCAGTCAGGACGACGAGGCCGGCCGAGTGCAAGCAGGCATGGCAGGGGAAGCTCTGTCGGCCGCGCGCCACATCGCGCTCACCGAGGACCTGGAGCTGCGGATCGCGGGTCTGCGCGCGCCGGGAGCATGCCCTGCACCGGGCAGGGGCCGCTTCATTCGTGGCCGGGCCCGTCCTCGACCTCCCGCGCAGTGCCACCCGAGGGTGAGGTGCCCTCCCGTGGTGTCTCGGGCTCGTGGTGCGTCAGGTGCGGATCGCCCGCCCCCGATACAGCCGTTGGGGGATGCCGGTGAACTCCAGGTCCAGGCCGATTCCGTCGCGTTCGGCGTGGATGTGCAGGTGGGGTTCGGTGGTGTTGCCGGAGTTCCCGACCTCGCCGAGGAGTTGTCCTGCGTGGACGGTGTCGCCCCGCGTCACGGTCACCGAGCCGTGGCGCAGGTGTGCGAGTTTGATGATCTCGCGGCCGGTGTCGAGGAACACGTGGTTTCCGTAGGGCGGTTGGTAGCGGATCTCGCCGGGTTTCTGGTCCTGGACCGTGTTGGCGGCGGAGACGACGCGGCCGTCGCAGGGGGAGTGGACGGGGCAGCCGTAGGCGGCGTATGCGCCCAGGTCACGGCCTTGTCGTATGCGGGAGCCGAGGGTGCCGAGGGCGACCAGGTCGAGGGCGCCGCGCTGTTCCGGTACCTGGGCGTGGTGGTTGAGCATGCGGCCGCCGCCCTGGACGACGTACCACGTGCCCACCAGCGGGAATCGCAGGGGTCGAGACAGAGGTGCGCGCCAGCGATGACGGCGCGCGGCGACGACCAGCCACAGGGATCCGGCGAGGAGTGCGGGGCCACCGGCGAGGTGCAGCGCACCGTGGCCGTTCGGCAGGCCGGGGAGCCGCCACGCCGAGGCGAGGGCCGCGCCGGCACCGGCCTCAACCGTACGGCGCAACAGGCGGGGCTGTCGCGCAGGTGCGCCGCAGCCTTCGACGATCACGTAGAAGGCTGCGAGGGTGGCCATGTCGCCGAGCCAGGCGGCGCGGTCGGCGGCTGTCCATACGGTCAGGATGTTCCAGACGGTGACCAGAATCAGACACGTCGCCCACGTCACCGGCGCGGGCAGGCGCAGGCGGCGCCGGGGCGGCGTGTAGCGAGCGCCTTCGATGCGCAGGGCACTGAGTTCGCCGCCGGGAGCCACCTGGGCCCAGGCGCGCACCTTGCCCTGGCTGCCGGACACGATCAGCCCGTCGGGGCTGTCCGTGACCGTGTCGAGTTCCCCGATGCGGGTGAGCGTGGCACGGACGATCCGCTGAAGAGTGTCCGTGCCGACCTCCTTCGTCACCCTCGGCGCAAGGCGAGGCCAGTCATCCGGATCCGCCGTGAGGAAGCCTCGCAGGGCGCGTGCCTCGGCCGGCTGCGGGGCATGCTGCGACTCAGGCGTCAGAATGCGTCCCTTCCTGGGCCGCGAGGGTGTCAAGCCAGTCCTGCTCGGTCATACCGTGATCCCCTCCCGCTGTCGGGTACATCTTTCACCGATCCCCGGCAAGCACGAGCCGAACCGTCGGTTTCCTGCGCGCCCTGTCCCGCCCCGCAGCCCACCGAGCAGGAGGCGTACGAGCGCTGCGCGGATCAGCCCGGGCTCGTGGGCCCCGGCGCCGCGCCTCGCCGCGGCGTCGTCGGTCGAGAGGGCCCGCCCGGTGCGAGTGTGACCGGGCGGGCCTTGCGTTTTCGGGGGACGATTGCGCAGGATGCCCGTGGGGACCGGGGCCCCCGTGTCGATGACGGCAGGGGCGGACCGCTACCCGGAGTACAGGTACAGGGAGACAGCGATGTCCCACCAGGCTCAGCCCCACGAGGCTTCGGAGCCCGAGACCCCGCATCTCGACTTCGCCGGCACGACGCCGTACGAGGACTACGTCAAGGCGGACGTGCTCACCCACCTCCAGCACACCCTCTCCGACGATCCCGGAGAGATGGTCTTCCTGGTCACGACCCAGGTCATGGAGCTGTGGTTCACCGTGATCGTGCACGAGTGGGAGACCGCGGCGCAGGCGCTGCGGGAGGACCGGGTGCCGGTCGCGATCGACGCGCTGAAGCGGTCCGTTCGGGAGCTGGAGGCGCTGACCGCCTCCTGGAAGCCGCTCGGACAGCTCACGCCGGCCCAGTTCAACTCCTACCGGTCCGCGCTCGGCGAGGGCTCCGGCTTCCAGTCGGCGATGTACCGCCGGATGGAGTTCCTGCTCGGCGACAAGTCCGCGTCCATGCTGGTCCCGCACCGCGGCGCGCCCCGCGTGCACGCCGAGCTGGAGAAGGCCCTGCACGAGCCGAGCCTCTACGACGAGGTGCTGGCGCTGCTGGCCCGGCGCGGCCACGCCGTCCCGCAGGAGGTCCTCACGCGTGACGTCGCGGGGCGCTACGAGCCCTCGGAAGAGGTCGAGGCGGTCTGGACGGCCGTGTACTCGGGTGACGAGGGCGACGAGATCGCCCGCCTCGGCGAGGCGCTGACCGACGTGGCCGAGCTGGTGTGGCGCTGGCGCAACGACCACCTGGTCGCCACCCGCCGCGCGATGGGCGCGAAGGCCGGCACGGGCGGCTCGGCCGGCGTGGCCTGGCTGGAGAAGCGGGCGCGGAAGAACGTCTTCCCGGAGCTGTGGACGGCGAGGTCCCATGTCTGAGACGGCCGACCTCGCCCGCAGCGCGGAGAAGCTGGACGCGGGGGACGAACTGGCCGCCCTGCGCGCCCGGTTCGTTCTCGACGACACCGTCTACCTGGACGGCAACTCGCTGGGCGCGCTGCCCGCCTCCGTCCCCGGGCACCTGGACGACGTCGTCCGCCGGCAGTGGGGTTCGCTCCGCATCCGGTCCTGGGACGAGAGCGGCTGGTGGACGGCGCCCGAGCGGATCGGCGACCGGATCGCGCCGCTGGTCGGCGCGGCGCCCGGGCAGATCGTCGTGGGCGACTCGACAAGTGTCAACGTCTTCAAGGCACTTGTCGGCGCCGTCCGGCTCGCGCGGCTCACGGACGCCGCCCGGGACGAGATCGTGGTCGACGCGACGACGTTCCCCACGGACGGCTACATGGCCGAGTCGGCGGCCCTGATGACCGGCTGCACCCTGCGTCCGGTGACACCGGCGCAGGTGCCGGCGGTGCTGGGCGAGCGGACGGCCGCGGTCCTGCTGAACCACGTCGACTACCGCTCGGGCCGGCTCCACGACCTGCCCTCGCTGACCGCCGCCGTGCACGCGGTGGGCGCCGTCGCCGTCTGGGACCTGTGCCACAGCGCGGGCGCCCTGCCGGTGGGACTCGACGAACACGGGGTCGACCTGGCCGTCGGCTGCACCTACAAGTACCTGAACGGCGGCCCGGGTTCACCCGCGTACCTGTACGTCCGGCGTGAACTGCAGGACCGCTTCGACTCGCCGCTGCCCGGCTGGAACTCCCACGCCGAGCCCTTCGGCATGCGGTCCGACTACGAACCGGCGGCGGGCGCGGTGCGCGGCCGGGTGGGCACCCCGGACATCCTGTCGATGCTCGCCCTGGAGGCCGCCCTCGACGTGTGGGACGGCGTCACGATCGAGGCCGTACGCGCCAAGTCGCTCGCCCTGACGGACTTCTTCCTCGAATGTGTCGGGCGCCACGTCCCCGAGGGGCGGGTGGAGTCACTGACACCGCCGGCCCACGAGGAGCGCGGCAGCCAGGTCGCGCTGCGGTGCGCGGACGCGGGCGACGTCATGCGGCACCTCGTCGAACAGGGCGTGGTCGGCGACTACCGCCGCCCCGACGTCCTGCGCTTCGGCTTCACCCCGCTGTACGTCGGCTTCCGCGACGTGGAGCGGGCGGCCCGGGTGCTGGGCGGGGTGCTGGCCTAGGCCCTGGGGCTTGCCGTGGGCGGGGATGGGGCCGGTCGGTCCTCACCGTGCGTGACATCCGCGTGTCGGCGCACGTCACGGGGCTGATACCGTCCCCGCCAACGGCCGATCTCCCTCCTGGTCCGCCAATTCCGTTACGCCCCTGAGAGGTTGGAGCATGTCGGACGACGACGCCCGTGCCGCCGCGGCAGCCGCAGAGGAGGAGTCGGCCTTCTCGCATCCCGCCGTCGAGCCCGACGTCAGCGCCGCGTACGGCGACCATCCTGATCAGGTGATCGACTTCTACGCCCCGCGTGGCACGGCGGGGCCGGGTGCCCTCGCCACCCCGGTGGTGGTGCTGCTGCACGGCGGCGCCTGGCGCGCCCCCTACGACCGCCTGCACATCACGCCGTTCGCCGGTTTCCTGGCCCGCCGGGGCTTCGCCGTCGCCAACGTCGAGTACCGGCGCGGCGGCGACGGCCCGGCGCGGGACGCCCCGGTCGCGGGCCGCTGGCCGGACACCTTCGACGACGTGGCCGCCGCGCTGGACGCGCTGCCCGCGCTGGTACGGCAGCACCTCCCGCAGGCCGACCCGCGCCGCATGGTGGTCGTGGGCCACTCGGCGGGCGGTCACCTGGCCCTGTGGGCGGCGGCCCGGCATGTGCTCCCACCGGACGCGCCCTGGCGCACCGACCGCCCGGCCCCGCTGCGCGCGGTGGTCGCCCTCGCCCCCATCGCCGACTTCGAGGTCGCCGGCAAACTGGACGTCTGCGGTGGCGCCGCCCACCAACTCCTCGGTGGTCAGGAAGAGTTCGCCGTACGGCGGCCGTACGCGGACCCCTCGCTGCTGCTCCCCACGGGCATCGCGACCACCCTCGTCCAGGGACGCGCGGACGTGGTCGTCCCGGAGGCGGTCGCCGAGGCGTACGCGGACGCGGCGGCGAAGGCCGGCGAGGTGGTCGGCCTGACCCTGCTGGCGGACGTCGGCCACTTCCCGCTGATCGACCCGGCCGCGGACGCCTGCGCGGTGGTGGTGGAGGAGATCGCCCAACTTGCTTGGTGAGCAAGGCCGTTGAGTTGCCCCCGTCATACCCGTAGTACCTGAGAGCTACCGCGCGGGTGAGCTCCCTGGCGGGACGCGGGTGACGGCCTGCGATCCGTAACTTCCCCACCGTGGAAGCCCGATGACCGGGCGGACGGGGAGGGAGGACAACCATGGGGTTCGCAGCGGGGGAGACGGCGCGGGCCGCGCGAGCAGGCCGGGGTGCGGGGGACGGGACGGCGGCGAGCGCGGTCACCGGGACACGCGGGGGCCGTACGGCGGTCGGTGCGGGCGCGAGCGCGGGGGACGGCGGCCCGGGGGCGGGGAGGCGGCCGGGGGGACGGTCGCCCCGGCGTCGCGCGGGCCGCCGGCGCCGGGCGCTCCTCGCCGCCCTCGTCACCGGCGCCGTCGTGGCCCCGCTGTCCGCCGCCGCCCGGCCGGAGATCCCCGCGCCCGCTCCCGCCCTCCTCGCACCGCTCACGGCGGCCACACTGGACGCCGCCTACGCCGCCAACCGGGCCGACGCCGCCTCGGCGTCCCGGATGGCCGCCGCGCACGGCGACACCGGCCGCGCCGCGGTGGAGCGGTCCATGGCCGGCCCGGCACGCCGCCTCCTCGCCTTCGACGGGCGGGGCCCCGGCCGGGCGACCGAGGTCTTCGGCGACCTGGCCCGCGCGGACCGTGTCGCCGTCCTGGTCCCGGGCTCCGACACGAGCCTCGACACCTACGGCCGCTTCCGCGCCGGAGCCGTCGCCCTGCGGCGGCAGCTCACCGGCCGGGCCCCGGCCGGCACCCGCACCGCTGTCGTGGCCTGGCTCGGCTACCGGACGCCCGGCACGATCAGCGCCACGGTCCTCACGACGGGTCGCGCGGAGCAGGCCGCTCCTCAACTGCGTTCTCTCGTACGAGAGTTGGATGCCGTCACCGGCCGGAGGGCCCATGTCTCGCTGCTGTGCCACTCCTACGGCTCGGTCGTCTGCGGCCGCGCCGCCCCGGGCCTGGCCGTCGACGACATCGCCCTCATCGGCAGCCCGGGCACCGGAGTCGACTCCGCGGCGGCCCTGCACAGCCCCGCCCGGATCTGGGCCGCCCGCGGCGCCGACGACTGGGTGTCCGGCGTACCGCACGTCAGGACCGACCTCTTCGGAACCACCGTCGGCTTCGGCAGGGACCCGCTGTCACGGGCCTTCGGCGCCCGGGTCTTCGCGGCAGGGGACGGCGGCCACAGCGACTACTTCGCCCCCGGCTCGCTCTCCCTGGCCAACCTGACCCGGATCGTCCTCGGCGAGACCCCGGAGGCGGACCGTGCGTGAGACCGACCGGCACCCCGCACGAGCAGCCACCCCGCCCACCACCCCCACCCTGACCTCGGCCCCCGCCCCGCGGGACACCCCGCGCGGCACCGTGCGGGGCCTGCGCCAGGCCGGGCGGGCCCTGCGCCAGGCCGTGCGGCAGCAGGCCGGCCGGATCGACGCGGCCACCCCCGTGGAGCGGGACCGTGCCGTCGACGCCCTGCGCGCGTTCGCGATCCTCGGTGTGATCCTCGGGCACTGGCTGGTGACCGCGCTGGTCGCGGACGGCGGGACACTGCGCACGGCGAGCCCCCTGCAGCACATGCCCTGGCTGGCGCCCGTCTCCTGGGTCTTCCAGCCGCTCGCCGTGTTCTTCCTGGTCGGCGGCCATGTGGCGACCCGTGGTCTGGCCTCGGCGCGCAGCCGCAGCCGCAGCCGCGGCACGGCGTACCGGCACTGGCTCGCGGCCCGGCTGTCCAGGCTGTTCAGGCCGGTGGCGGCCGTCCTGACGCTGTGGACGGTGACCGCGGGGGCCCTGCTGCTCGCGGGCGCGGACTTCGGAACGGTCCGCACGCTGGTGAAGCTCGCCCTGTCCCCCCTGTGGTTCCTCGTCGTCTTCGCCGCGCTGACGGCCGCCACTCCGCTGCTGTCCCGGCTCAACCCGCTGTGGCCGCTGGCCGTCGTCCTCCATGTGGACCTACTGCGTTTCGGCCTCGGCGGCCCGGCCTGGCTCGGCTGGGTCAATGTGGCGGCGGGCTGGACGGTGCCCTACACCCTCGGCGCGGCCTGGACCCGCGGTGAGCTGGACCGCCGCCGCGCGGCCTGGACCCTGCTGACCGGCGGTACGGCGGCGACGGCGGCACTGGTCGCCCTGGCCGGCTATCCGGCGTCCATGGTCGGCGTCCCGGGCGCCGCGGTCTCCAACCTCGACCCGCCGACGCTGGCCGCCGTCACCTTCGGTCTGGCCCAGTGCGGCCTGGCCCTGCTGCTCCGCGACCGGCTGCGTCACGCGCTGCGCCGGCCGTCGGCCTGGGCGGCGGTGGCGCTGGTCAACCTCTCCGCGATGACGCTCTTCCTCTGGCACCAGACGGCCCTGATGGCGACCACGGCCACAGGTCTCCTCGCCGGTCGTCTCCCGGGCCTGCACACCCGCCCCGACGACCTCGGCTGGGTCGCCGCCCGGCTGGCCTGGCTCCCGGTCTTCGCCCTGGCCCTCGCGGTGTGCCGGGCGGCCTTCCGCCATCACGAGCAGGGCGGGCGCGGGCGCTGGGCCCGCGCGAACCCCCGCGCGGGGCAGGGCGGTTCGCGGGTGGTCCGGGTACGGCGTGATCCCGACGGCGCGAGGTCGCGGGGGGCACGTCGTGTCTAGTGCCGTGACCGGAAGGGTTCACCGGCTCGCGACGCCCGGCACGGCACTTCGCCGCGTTGTCGCATCACCCGAGTACATCCAGTACGCGGGCGATGCTCCGCCTCGCGATGCACCGCACCGGACGCCGCGAGCTTCCCGGCAAACCCTTCCAGCCACGGCACTAGGGTGGGCCGTGTGACGCAACCGGGGGGCCATCGTCCAGCACCGACAGCCGGTGCGGCGCACCGGCTGTCGGTGCTGCGCGAGGACCTGTGGACCGTGCGGGCGGATCCGCTGCCCGCGTCCCTGTGGCTGCGCTGGCTGCCGCACGGGCTGCTGTGCCTGACCGCGTTCGGGGTCGCGCTCGGCGGCGTGGCGGAGCTGGGCGACGGCGGGGCGCTCGACTTCCGGGCGGCGTTGCTGATCGCCGGCGCCCAGGCCGGCTCCGTGGTGCTCGCCCTGCGGCGGCCGATCCCGGCCTGGTGGCTGTCGACGACGGCCGCGGTGGTGGGCGCCCTCGCGGTGCACGGCCGGCTGGGCGCGGTGCGGGCGGAGGCGTTCACCTGGCCGTGGACCGTGTCCGGCATCGTCGCGCACCTGCTCGTGCTGCTGCTGGTCGCCCTGCGGGTGCGCCCCCGGGTCGCCGTCGAGGTGCTGGCCCTGACGGCGCTGGTCACCTACCTCCTCGAAGGCGTGTGGGGCGCGGAGCACTACGAGCCCACCGGGGTGCTCACGGTCTGCCTGTCGGCGGTGGCCGTGGTGCTCGGCACCGCCCTGCACGGCCGCCGCGAGGCCCGTACCCGGCTGGTCGAGCAGGAGACGATCACGGCGGAGGAGCGGGCCCGGCGCACCCTGCTGGAGGAGCGCAGCCGGATCGCGCGCGAACTGCACGACGTGGTCGCGCACCACATGTCGGTGATCTCCATCCAGGCCCAGGTCGCCGTCCATCTCGCCGAGAGCCCCTCCGAGGAGCTGAGGGAGAACCTCGCCGGCATCCGGCACAACGCCGTCGAGGCGCTCGCCGAACTGCGCCGCGTCCTCGGGGTCCTGCGCTCCGAGAACCCCGACGACCCGTACGGGCTCGGCGGACCCGGCGGCGGAGCGGCCCCGGACGCCCCGCAGCCCACCCTCGACCGTCTCGACGCCCTGATCGAGAACACCCGTGCCGCCGGACTGACGGTCACCGCGGGCGTCGAGGGGGAGGCGCCGCCGTACCCGCCGGGCGTCGAGCTGTCGGCGTACCGGATCATCCAGGAGGCGCTGAGCAACGCGCTGCGGCACGCGCCGGGTTCCAGCGTGCGCGTCGACATCCACCACTTCCCTCGCGGGCTGTACCTCGACGTCGTCAACTCCCGCCCGCGGCACCCCGTTCCGCCCTCTCCGGGCGCCGGGCACGGCCTGCTGGGCATGCGGGAGCGGGCGGCGATGCTCGGCGGTCACGTCACCGCGAGCAGGACCGCGCACGGAGGCTTCGCGATCTCGGCGTACCTGCCCAGGGACGGCGAAGCCGGCACCGCGCCCGGCACACCGGGCGAAGCCGGCACCGCGCCCGGCACACCGGGCGAAGCCGGCAGCGCGCCCGGCACACCGGGCGGGACCGGCACCCCGGCCCGCGCCTCCGACCCGTCCGCCGCCCCCTCCGGATCCCCGACAGGAGAGACCCCATGACGAGCGGCACCATCCGCGTACTCATCGCCGACGACCAGCAGATGGTCCGGCAGGGCTTCACCGTGCTGCTCAACACCAAGCCGGACATCGAGGTGATCGGTCAGGCGGTCGACGGGATGGACGCCGTCGTCCAGGTCGCCGAACTCACCCCGGACGTCGTCCTCATGGACATCCGCATGCCCGAACTCGGCGGCATCGAGGCCACCCGCCGCATCACCGGCGAGCGGCCCGGCATCAAGGTGCTGGTGCTCACCACCTTCGACCTCGACGAGTACGTGTACGAGGCGTTGCGCGCCGGTGCGTCCGGGTTTCTGCTGAAGGACGCCTCCGCGGACCAACTGGCCGAGGCGGTACGGGTGGTGGCGGCCGGCGACGCCCTGCTCGCGCCGGGCATCACCCGCCGCCTGATCGCCGAGTTCTCCCGGCTGGACGGTCGGCCGCGCTCCCCGCTCAGGGAACGCGCGGGGGACCTGACCGAACGCGAGACGGAGGTCCTCACCCTCATCGCGCAGGGGCTGTCGAACGCGGAGATCGCCGGTCGCCTCGTCGTGGCCGAGCAGACCGTGAAGACCCATGTGGGCCGCATCCTGGTGAAACTCGGCCTGCGCGACCGTACGCAGGCGGCGGTGTTCGCGTACGAGTCGGGTCTGGTGCGGCCCGCCGGGTACTGAGCCCGCCGCCCGGCAGATCGTTCGTACCGCCCCGTAGTACCTGAGGCGGACCCCGAAGGACCCTTCTCACTGGTGACGACCACTGGCCCGGCCGCGCCTACCGTTTGCTACGTGACCGAGACGACCCAGATGCCCACCCCGCGGCCGGGGGACAGCGGCAGACCGCGCAGTCCGGAGTTCCGGATGGCGGCGGACGCCCTGCGCGGACTGCGGCAGGACCTGTTCCACCACGCCTTCGCCTACGACCCGCTGCCACCCCTGCGCGGGGACGGGCCGCTCACCCGGCGGCTGTCCCCGCGAGCACGCCAGTACGCCGTGTGGTTCCCGCACGGCGTGGTGGCCGCGGCGGGACTGATCTCGGCGGCCATCGCCGACACGGCCGTCCACGACCTCGGCCTCCTGAGCGCCCTGTTCGCGCTGGGGCCGGTCCTGCTGACGCTGCTGCGTCCCGTCGGCGCCTTCTGGCTCTCGCTGGCCGCCGCCCCGGTCATCGCCCTGTTCGGCGACAGCTGGGGCGAGTGGCCCTGGCCGGCCGGCGCCTTCGTCTGCCACCTGGTGGTGCTCACCGTCGTGGCGCTGCGGACACGGCCCCGTGCGGCGGCCTGGATGTGGGCCCTGACCGCCGGCTACGGCATCACCAGCGAGCTCGTCTTCGGCGCGGACCGCTACTTCTCCAACACCGCGCCGATGCTGGTGGTCTCCGCGTTCCTGCTGCTCGCGGTCACGCTCCGGCACATCCGCCGGGACGCCGCGCAGGAGGTGACCGCCCAGCAGACGGTGACCGAGCACGAGCGGTCCCGGCGCACCCTCCTGGAGGAGCGCACCACCATCGCCCGCGAGCTGCACGACGTGGTGGCCCACCACATGTCCGTCGTCGCCATCCAGGCGGAGGCCGCCCCCTACCGGGTGGAGAACCCGCCGCCGGAGCTGGAACGGGCCTTCGTCACCATCCGGGAGAACGCGGTGGCGGCCCTGACCGAGCTGCGCCGGGTCCTGGGGGTCGTCCGCGCCGAGGACTACGAGGCACCGGACGCCCCGCAGCCCACCCTCGCCGACCTGGACGCGCTGCTCGCCAACGTGCGCGACGCGGGGCTCGACGTGGAGAAGACGGTCACCGGCGCGGTGCGCGAACTGCCGCAGGGCGTCGAGCTGTCGGCCTACCGCATCGTGCAGGAGGCCCTCAGCAACGCGCTGCGGCACGCGCCCGGGGCCGGCGCCCGGGTCGAGATCGGGTACGTCCTCGGCGGCCTAGGCCTGCGCATAGTCAACGGGCCGATGCCCGAGCCGACGCTGGTGAAGCCCTCCCCCGGGGCCGGGCACGGCATCACCGGCATGCGGGAGCGGGTCTCCATGCTGAACGGCGAGATGACGGCGGGCCCGGCGCCCGACGGAGGCTACGAGGTGACGGTGTTCCTGCCGGTCGCGACGGTGAACGAGGGCGACGCATGACGATCCGCGTGCTGATCGCGGACGACCAGATGATGGTGCGCGAGGGATTCTCGGTCCTGCTGAACGCGATGCCGGACATCGAGGTCGTCGGCGAGGCCGTCAACGGGCGGGAGGCGGTCCAGCGGGTCCGTGAACTGGCCCCGGACGTGGTGCTGATGGACATCCGGATGCCGGAGCTGAACGGCATCGAGGCGACCCGGGAGATCGTCGCCGCGGACGGCTCCGCGAAGGTGCTGGTGCTCACCACCTTCGACCTCGACGAGTACGTGTACCAGGCACTGCGGGCGGGAGCCTCCGGCTTCCTCCTCAAGGACGCCTCCGCGCGCCAGCTCGCCGACGGGGTGCGGGTGGTGGCGTCCGGCGAGGCGCTCCTCGCGCCGTCGGTGACCAGGCGGCTGATCACGGAGTTCTCGAAGCTGTCCGGCACCCCGCGCCTGATGCCGTCCGCGCAGGCCGCGTACGGCGATCTGACCGACCGGGAGACGGAGGTGCTGGTCCTGATCGCGCAGGGCCTGTCGAACGCGGAGATCGCCGGGCGGCTGGTCGTCGCCGAGTCGACGATCAAGACGCACGTCAGCCGCGTCCTGGTGAAGTTGGGGCTGCGGGACCGCACGCAGGCGGCGGTGTTCGCGTACGAGGCGCGGCTCGTGACGCCCGGCTGAGCGGGACGTTGCTGGTCACGAAGGTGGACCGCCGGGTAGCGTCCGTGCATGGCAGCCGTATCCGACCTCGCGTTCGACCCGTGGGACCCGGCGTTCCTCGCCGACCCGTACCCCGCCTACGCCGCCCTGCGCGCCCGGGGCCGTGTCCAGTACTACGAGCCCACGCGTCAGTGGCTGGTGCCGCACCACGCGGACGTCTCGGCGCTGCTGCGCGACCGGCGCCTGGGCCGCGCCTACCGGCACCGCTTCTCGCACGAGGAGTTCGGGCGTACGGCGCCGCCACCGGAGCACGAGCCGTTCCACGTCCTCAACGACCACGGGATGCTCGACCTGGAGCCGCCGGACCACACCCGTATCCGGCGGCTGGTGTCGAAGGCGTTCACCCCGCGCACGGTGGAGCGGCTGCGGCCGTACGTGCACGGACTGGCGGGGGAGCTGGTGGACGCGCTCGTCGAGGCCGGCGGCGGCGATCTACTGACGGACGTCGCCGAACCGCTGCCGGTGGCGGTGATCGCCGAGATGCTCGGCATCCCGGAGTCCGACCGGGCCCCGCTGCGCCCCTGGTCGGCGGACATCTGCGGGATGTACGAGCTGAACCCGTCCGGGGAGGCGGCCGACCGTGCGGTGCGCGCGTCGGTCGAGTTCTCGGACTACCTGCGGGAGCTGATCGCCGCGCGCCGCGAGGCACCCGGCGACGACCTGATCTCGGGCCTGATCGCCGCGCACGACGAGGGTGAGCGGCTGACCGAGCAGGAGATGATCTCGACCTGCGTGCTGCTGCTGAACGCCGGCCACGAGGCCACGGTGAACGCCACGGTCAACGGCTGGTGGGCGCTGTTCCGCAACCCGGACCAGCTGGCGGCCCTGCGCGCCGACCACTCCCTGGTCCCGTCCGCCGTCGAGGAGCTGATGCGCTACGACACCCCGCTCCAGCTCTTCGAGCGCTGGGTCCTGGACGAGATCGAGGTCGACGGCACGGTGATCCCCCGGGGGGCGGAGATCGCGATGCTCTTCGGCTCCGCCAACCACGACCCGGAGGTCTTCGCGGACCCCGGGCGGCTGGACCTGGCCCGCGCCGAGAACCCGCACATCTCCTTCAGCGCGGGCATCCACTACTGCATCGGGGCGCCCCTGGCCCGGATCGAACTGGCCGCCTCCATGCGGGCGTTGCTGGAGAAGGCCCCGACCCTCGCCCCGACGGCGGAACCGAAGCGGAAGCCGAACTTCGTGATCAGGGGACTGGAGGGACTCGCCGTGGAGCTCTGACCCCGTCCCGCTGGCGGCCGGGGCGACGGCGCCCCGGAGCCGTCGGGACGACAGCCCTCCCGCCCGGCGCACGACACGCCCGCCCCGGCACCCGGGCAGGGCGAGCTCCCCGGCATACCGGCGAGCTGAGCCCTCCGGCACCCCGGCGAGGTGAGCCCTCCGGCAGGGTGACCGCTCGGCCCCCGGCACCCGGGCGAGGTGAGCCCTCCGGCAGGGTGACCGCCCGGCCCTCCGGCACCCCGGCGAGCTGAGCCCTCCGGCACCCGGGCGAGGTGAGCCCTCCGGCACCCCGTCACCCCGGCACCATCAGCCCCCTCCGTCACCCCGACAGCGTCAGCCTTCCGGCCCCCCGGCAACGTCAGCCTTCCTCACCCCGGCAACGTGAGCCCCCACGCTCCCTCTCGGACCACCCACGTCCGGGTGCGGACCGGGCCCGCCACCAACGCGTCGGCGCGGTAGCGGAAGTCCGCTCCCGACACCGTCACGCGCCGGCCGCTCGCCAGCAGCGGGGTGGCCTCCGCGCCGACCGACAGCGGGTGGACCTCGACGTCCGCGAGGCCGGGGCCGCCCGGGACGACCGACAGGCCCTCGACCGGCTGGTCGAGGTCGACCAGGGTGACGCCGTCGACCTCCACGCGCAGCCGGGCGGGCCCGGGCGGCTGCGGCGGCGCGGGGGAGCGCACGGGCCGGGCCGCCACCAGGGTCCGTACGAGCGACTGGCAGGTGCGCATCCAGGCCGGGTGACCGTGGCCGAGGTCCGCGTTCGACAGCGCGCCGGACGGGTCGGCCGCCACGGGTTCCTCCACCGTCGCCACCAGGGGCGGGATCCGCAGCGCCCCCAGCACCACCCCGTCGCTGTCGTCGACCAGCAGGTCCAGGCGCCGTTCGGACCCCTCCAGGACCGCCCGGGCCGCCGCCACCGCGCCGGTGGGCACGCCGAGGGCGCGGGCCAGCGACAGCATCCCGCCGACCGGCACCAGGGACAGGGCACATCCGGCCAGCTCCCGCTGCCGGTGCAGCACGGACACCGCCCGCACCAGGGCCCGGTCGTCGCCGATCACCACGGGCCTGCGCGACCCTCTTCGCTGGAGTGCCCGGGCGAATTCCTCGGGCCCCTCCGGCAGGCACACTTTCGTCGCCGCACCCGCGCTGAGCACGTCTTTCGCGATCCGTACAGACTCGCCGTCCGTCCTTCGGGCGACCGGGTCGATGACCACCAGCAGCTGGTCGGAAGTCGCCACCTCGGTCATGCCTCGCTTCCTCGGGTAGCATCTTTGTGCAAGAGCCCCTTGCGCTATTGCGCCAGGGGCTTCGTCTATTCCGGGGCATCCGGTCCGACGGGTCGCGACCAACGAAGGTCGCCGGTGTACGAGGCACGTGTCGTGTCGTGTACGCCCCTGGCCTTGGACATGCCCCGCCCGGAAGGGGTGTACGCGCGTGCCCGCACTTGTGCTGCTCGGTGCTCAGTGGGGTGACGAAGGCAAGGGAAAGGCGACCGACCTGCTCGGTGGGTCGGTCGACTACGTGGTGCGTTATCAGGGCGGTAACAACGCCGGCCACACAGTAGTCGTGGGCGACCAGAAGTATGCCCTCCACCTTCTCCCTTCCGGAATCCTGTCCCCGGGGTGCACCCCGGTCATCGGCAACGGAGTCGTCGTCGACCCGTCGGTCCTGTTCTCCGAGCTGAACGGGCTGAACGAGCGTGGCGTCGACACGTCCAAGCTCCTGATCAGCGGAAACGCTCACATCATCACGCCGTACAACGTCACCGTCGACAAGGTGACGGAGCGCTTCCTCGGAAAGCGCAAGATCGGCACCACCGGGCGCGGCATCGGCCCGACCTACGCGGACAAGATCAACCGCGTCGGCATCCGCGTGCAGGACCTCTACGACGAGTCGATCCTGACCCAGAAGGTCGAGGCGGCCCTCGATGTCAAGAACCAGATGCTCACCAAGCTCTACAACCGCCGCGCGATCGCCGTCGAGCAGGTCGTCGAGGAGCTGCTGTCCTACGCGGACCGCCTCAAGCCGTACGTCGCGGACACGGTCCTCCTCCTCAACCAGGCGCTGGACGACGACAAGGTGGTCCTCTTCGAGGGCGGCCAGGGCACGCTGCTCGACATCGACCACGGCACGTATCCCTTCGTGACCTCGTCGAACCCCACCGCGGGCGGTGCCTGCACCGGCGCCGGTGTCGGTCCGACGAAGATCAGCCGGGTCATCGGCATCCTGAAGGCGTACACGACCCGGGTCGGCTCCGGGCCCTTCCCGACGGAGCTGTTCGACGCGGACGGCGACGCGCTGCGCCGCATCGGCGGCGAGCGGGGCGTGACCACCGGCCGTGACCGCCGCTGCGGCTGGTTCGACGCGGTGATCGCGCGGTACGCGACCCGGGTCAACGGCCTGACGGACTTCTTCCTCACCAAGCTGGACGTCCTGACCGGCTGGGAGCAGATCCCGGTCTGCGTGGCCTACGAGATCGACGGCCGGCGGGTGGAGGAACTCCCGTACTCGCAGTCGGACTTCCACCACGCGAAGCCCGTCTACGAGAACCTGCCGGGCTGGTCGGAGGACATCACGAAGGCCAAGACCTTCGCCGACCTCCCGAAGAACGCGCAGGACTACGTGAAGGCGCTGGAGGAGATGTCGGGCGCGCCGATCTCCGCGATCGGCGTGGGCCCGGGCCGGACCGAGACCATCCAGGTCAACTCCTTCCTGTAGACGACGAGACGGCGAGGCCGCCAAGCCCCGCACATCCCAGCCCGTGGGCCGGTCATGGACATCCTTGACCGGCCCATGGGCTGCTCCTTGTTCCGGGAGGAACCGGGGTGCCGCGAGCATCTACGCGTGTAGTCCCGCACGGCACCCCAGACGACCTCTCGTTCAGGAGTCCCCCATGCCCGTCCCTCCGCTCAACCGCCGGGAGTTCGTGAAGAAGTCGGCCGTCACCGGCGCGGCCGTGGCCGTCGCGGGAACGGCCGCCGCGCCCGCCGCCGAGGCCGCCGGGCGGAAGCCGGACAAGGCCCCGAGGACCTGGTCGTTCTCCGTCCTCGGCACCACCGACCTGCACAGCCACGTCTTCGACTGGGACTACTACCGGGACGCGGCCTACTCCGACGGCAAGGGCAACTCCGTCGGCGTCGCGCGGGTCGCCACCCTCGTCGAGCAGCAGCGGGCGGCGAAGGGCGAGGACCGGGTGCTGCTGGTCGACGCCGGCGACATCATCCAGGGCACCTCGCTCGCCTACTACTTCGCGCGTGTGGACCCCATCACCGGCGCCGACGGCGAGAAGGGGCCCAGGCACCCGATGGCCGTCGCCATGAACCACATGCGCTACGACGCCGCCGCCCTCGGCAACCACGAGTTCAACTACGGCATCGAGGTGCTGCGGAGGTTCGAGCGGCAGTGCCACTTCCCGCTGCTCGGCGCCAACGCGCTGGACGCCACGACCCTCCGGCCCGCCTTCCCGCCGTACACCGTCAAGAAGATCCGTGTCCCCGGTGCCCCGGACATCAAGGTCGGCATCCTCGGCCTGACCAACCCCGGCATCGCGCTGTGGGACAAGGACAACGTCAGCGGGCGGATGGTGTTCCCGGGACTGGTGGAGCAGGCCAGGAAGTACGTGCCGCGGCTGCGCGCGCTGGGCTGTGACGTCGTCTTCCTGACCGACCACTCGGGGCTCGACGGATCCACGTCCTACGGCGACGCGCTGCCCTACGTCGAGAACGCCTCCAACCTCGTCGCCGAGCAGGTGCCCGGCATCGACGCCATCCTGGTCGGCCACACCCACGTCGAGGTCCCCTCGTACACCGTGCGCAACGAGCAGACCGGCGAGGACGTCCTGCTGTCCGAGCCGTACTGCTGGGGCTACCGCCTGACCGTCTTCGACTTCGAGCTCGAACTGCGCCACGGGCAGTGGAAGGTGACCGGCAAGAAGGCGCAGACGCTCGATCCCGCGAAGGTCGAGGAGGACCCCGAGATCGTGCGGCTCCTGACCGCCGACCACGAACTCGTCGTGAAGTACGTCAACACGGCCGTGGGCACCTGCACGCAGGACCTGTCGGCCGCGGACTCCTGCTGGAAGGACGTCCCGATCATGGACTTCATCCACGAGGTCCAGACGAAGGCGGTCGCCGCGGGCCTGTCCGCGGCCGACGCGGCACTCCCGCTGATCTCCGTCGCCGCGCCCTTCAGCCGCACGGCCGACATCCCCGAGGGCAGCGTCACGATCAAGGACATCGCCGGCCTCTACATCTACGACAACACGCTGTACGGCAAGAAGCTGACCGGCGCCCAGCTCCGGGACTACCTGGAGTACGCGGCGAGGTACTACCACCAGGTGCCGTCCGGCACCGCCGTGGACACCGCCACCCTCACCAACGCCAACAGCTTCTGGGACTACATGTACGACACGGCGGCCGGTGTCTCCTACGACATCGACATCGCGCGGCCCGAGGGGTCGAGGATCAGGAACCTCACCTACGGCGGCGCGGCGGTGAGCGACGACCAGGTCTTCGTCGTCGCCGTCAACAACTACCGCGCCAACGGCGGTTCGGGCTACCCGCACATCGCCTCCGCGGACATCGCCTACAGCTCGACGAACGAGATCCGCCAGCTGATGATCGACTACGTGACGGCGAAGGGCGAACTGAACCCGGCGGACTTCGCGGCCGCCAACTGGAAGCTGACCCAGGACGGGACGGCGGTGTTCTAGGCCGGGTTCGGGCAGGCGGTCGGCCGGTCGGGCGCGGGTCCGGTCCGACCGGCCTGGCCGGGAGAAATGCCGCATCTACCCCTATTCTGAGAGCACACACCCACGTGTGTCGGCCAGAAGAAGGTGATTGCGATGCGCGTACTGCTCAAGGCATCCATGGACACGGAGAAGGCGAACGAGGCCATCCGCAACGGCACCCTGGGGAAGCTGATCGAGGAGACGGTGGAGCAGGTCAAGCCCGAAGCGGCCTACTTCACCACCGACGACGGCCACCGCGCCGCCTTCCTGGTGTTCGACATGCAGGACAGCTCCCAGCTGCCGTCGATCAGCGAGCCGCTCTTCCAGCACCTCGGCGCCAAGATCACCTACGCCCCGGTGATGAACATGGAGGACGTGCAGAAGGGCCTGTCCCAGCTGCGCTGACGCTCAACTGAAGATGATCATCGAGCCCTGGGCCAGGCTTCGCGTCGCCGCCGCGTGCAGACCCAGCCAGACGTGCCGCTCCCGGGCGAAGGGACTGGGGTCGTAGGGGGCGGCGACGGCCGGTTCCTCCAGCTCCGTCGGGCCCGGCGGCGGCTGCGGGGCGGCCGGGGGGTTGGCCGGGTCGATGCCGATGACCGGGGCGACGACCTCCAGCTCCCGCAGCAGGGTCTGGGAGGAGCCGAGCGGTCCGCCGCCGGCCAGCAGGTCGTCGTCGGACAGCGGGTGCGGGAAGTCGACCGGGACGTACGCGCCCGCGTGGTCGTAGTGCCAGACCAGGTGCGACTGCTGGGCCGTCGTCTCGAACATCTCCAGCAACTGCTCGTAGTCGCCGCCGAGTTCGTCCACCGGTGTCACGGGCAGCCCGCACACCTGGAGCAGGTAGGCGCGGCGCAGGAAATGCAGCGCGTCGTAGTCGAAGCCGGCCACCGGGGCGACCTCGCCGGACAGTCCCGGCATGTACTGGTACACGGGCACCGGCGGGAGCCCGGCTTCGGCGAGCACCTTGTTGTACTGCGCGAGTTCGTCGGCGAAGGGGTTGTCGGGGGTGTGGCACAACACGTCCACGAGCGGCACCAGCCACAGGTCACAGGCCAAAGAGAGCTCCTCGGATACTCGCAGCGCACGGTGGTCGTCACATGGTGGTCAGGGAAGGGTAGTCGGTGCGGCCCGCGTCGGCTGCCCCCGTGCAGGTCCCATACCCGAGCCCGCCGCGGTCATCCGGCGGCGAGGCGTTCGATCAGGGCGAGGGAGTAGGCGTTGTACGCGGTGAGGATCGAGCGGGCGGCGGTGAGATCCCGCACCGCGAGCGCGTCGACCAGCTCGGTGTGGCCGGACCACAGCTCCCCGCGCAGGTCGGTCAGCCGGCGCAGGTGCTGCACCGTGCACACCCAGCCCTGCACCCGCAGCCGGTGCAGGAAGTCGACGAGGTAGGGGTTGCCGAACAGGCTGCTCAGCTCGCGCCAGAAGCGCAGGTCGTAGCCGATCAGGACGGTGAGGTCGCCGGCCGCGGCGGCCCGCTGCGACTCCTCGCCCCGCCGGCGCACCCCGGCGACGGCGGCGGCGGTGCGGGGGTCGTCCTGCCACTGGAAGGCGCCGTTGCCGCCGGCCAGGGCGGCGAACATGCCGTCGGTGACCAGGCTGCGGGCCTCCAGCATGCCCCGGAAGTCCGCCACGGAGTACTCCCGGACGCGGAACCCGCGGTGCTGGTCGGCGTCCAGCAGCCCTTGCGCGGACAGGTCGACGAGCGCCTCGCGCACCGGGGTCGCGGACACCCCGTACTGCTCGGCGATCTCCTTGACGGTGAACTCCTGGCCCGGCTGCAGCCGTCCCGACAACACCTCGTCGCGGAGCGCGTCGGCGATCTGCTGTCGCAGGGTGCTGCGCGTCACGGCGCCGTTGCCGCTGCTGGCGGGCATGGTCGGGGAGTCACCTCGTCGCGTCGGGATGGCGTGCACGTACATGTCTACGAGCACGCCACCTTACGCGTTCGATTTCACCGGCGACGGTGTGGCGGCGGACCTACCGGGTGTACTCGTCCGCGACGGAAAGCGCCACGTCGAGCGCGGCCAGGCCCTCCTTCAGCTCGGCCTCGCTCACATTGCACGGCGGCACGACATGCGTCCGGTTCATGTTCACGAACGGCCACACCCCCTGCTTCTTCGCGGCGGCCGCGAAGGCGGCCATCGGCGCGTTCGCCTCGCCCGCCGCGTTGTAGGCGACCAGTGGCTCCCGCGTCTCCCCGTCCTTCACCAGCTCCAGCGCCCAGAACATGCCGACGCCCCGCACCTCGCCGACGCTCGGGTGCCGCTCGGCCAGCGCCCGCAGCTCCGGCTCCAGGACCTGCGCGCCGAGCCGTGCCGCGTTCTCCACGACCCCCTCCTCGGCCATCACGTTGATCGTCGCGACGGCCGCCGCGCAGGCCAGCGGGTGCCCGGAGTAGGTCAGTCCGCCCGGGTACGGCCGCTTACCGAAGGTCTCCGCGATCGCCCCGGAGATGGCGACCCCGCCCAGCGGGACGTACCCGGAGTTGACGCCCTTCGCGAACGTCATCAGGTCGGGTACGACGTCGAACAGGTCCGCCGCGAACCACTCGCCGGTCCGCCCGAACCCGGCCATGACCTCGTCCAGGACGAAGACGATGCCGTACTTGTCGCAGATCTCGCGGACCCCGGCGAGATAGCCGGGCGGCGGCACCATGATCCCGGCGGTGCCGGGGATGGTCTCCAGGACGATCGCCGCGATGGTGGCCGGCCCCTCGAAGGCGATCGTCGTCTCCAGGTGCTCCAGCGCCCGCGCGCACTCCTGCTCCTCGGTCTCCGCGTAGAAGCGGGAGCGGTACAGGAAGGGCGCCCAGAAGTGCACCACGCCGGCCGCGGCGCCGTCGGAGGCCCAGCGCCGCGGGTCCCCGGTGAGGTTGACCGCCTGCTGCGTGCCGCCGTGGTACGAGCGGTACGCCGAGAGGGCCTTCGGCCGCCCGGTGTGCAGCCGGGCCATCCGCAGCGCGTGCTCCACCGCGTCCGCGCCGCCGTTGGTGAAGAAGATCTTGTCCAGGTCGCCGGGGGTCCGCTCGGCGATCAGCCGGGCCGCCTCCGAGCGTGCCTCGACGGCGAACGCGGGCGCGAAGGTGGTCAGCTTCGCGGCCTGTTCCTGGATCGCGGCGACCACCTTGGGGTGCTGGTAGCCGATGTTCGTGTAGACGAGCCCGCTGGTGAAGTCGAGGTAGCGCTTGCCGTCGTAGTCCCAGAAGCGGGACCCCTCCGCGCCGGCCACGGCGAGCGGGTCGATGAGGTCCTGCGCGGACCAGGAGTGGAAGACGTGCGCGCGGTCCGCGGCCTTCACGGCCGCTCCGGCCTGGGGGTTGGGCTGAGGGGTCATGCGGCGAGCGTAGATGTCCGCGATGCGGAAGCGGTATCGGCGTCCTGTCTGCGGACCGCGGCTTTCCGCGACAGGTTGTCGCGTCACCGCGTGCCGGGAGGGCGCGGCACACCGCCCTCCTGATTGACAGCATGCTGTCGAAGTGACAACGTGTTGTCATCTGATGCGTTGTCGTCGCCCGGTGTCGTGACCCGCCGGGTGTCGTCGTCCGCGTCGGTCTGCGGACCGTCGCTCCACGCAGTCCGAGGAGGAACCGTGAACAGCAGCAGCCGTCCTGACCGCAAACCCGTCCACCTCGCCGTCTACGACACGTTCGCCGACTGGGAGACGGGGCACGCCACGGCTTACCTCGCCCGGGCCGGCTTCCCGGTGCGGACGGTGGGGGCGTCGACCGACCCGGTGTCCAGCATCGGCGGACTGAGCGTCCGGCCCGACCTGGCCCTGTCCGGCGTACGGCCAGAGGACTCGTCCCTGCTGATCCTGCCGGGCGCGGACCTGTGGGACACCTCCGACGACCTCGCCCCCTTCGCCCGGGCGGCCCGCGCCTTCCTGGACGCCGGGGTCCCCGTCGCCGCGATCTGCGGGGCCACCGCCGGACTGGCCCGCGAGGGCCTCCTCGACGACCGCGACCACACCGGCGCGGTGTCCTTCTACCTGGCGGCGACCGGCTACGCGGGCGGCGGCCGGTACGTCGAGGCGGACGCCGTCACCGACCGGGGCCTGGTCACCGCCGGTCCCACCGAACCCGTCGCCTTCGCCCGCGAGGTCTTCCGCCTGCTCGGGGTGTACGAGGGGGAGCTCCTCGACGCCTGGTACCGGCTGTTCCACGATTCCGACCCGCAGGCGTACGCCGTGCTGGAGGAGGCGGGTGCCGCGTGAGCCGTGAGCGGCAGGAGCTGCTCAGCCGTGCCGCGCTCGGTGTCTTCGGGCTCAACGGCCGGTTCCTCGCCGTGGCTGAGGAACTGGCCGGGCCCGCGGGACTGACCGCCGCCCGGTGGCAGGTGCTCGGCGCGGTCCTCGGCGCACCGCTGACCGTGTCCGGGATCGCCCGCGTCATGGGCATGACCCGGCAGGGCGTGCAGCGGATCGCCGACCTCCTGGTGGAGCGCGGTCTGGCCGAGTACCGGCCCAACCCCGCCCACCGCCGCGCCAAGCTCCTCGCCCCCACCGCGCGGGGCCGGGCGGCCGTCGACCGGATCGGCCCGGGCCACGCCGCGTTCGCCGACCGGCTGGCCGAGGCGTTCGGGGACACCGACCTCGCCGAGGCCGTGGCCGTACTGGAACGGCTGTCGAAGGTGCTCGACGACACCTCGGCCGGCGCGGGCCGGACGGCGGCGGCTGTTACGGAACCGTAGACACAGGGCCGCCGGACCCGCCGTAAGGCCGCACTATCGTGGGGCTGTTCCACGGGCATGAGTGCGGGGAGGGCCTGCGATGGAGAAGCTGGGGGCCGGGGACCCGCCGCGGATCGGGGGATACCGGCTGCTGGCCCGGCTGGGCGCGGGCGGCATGGGACAGGTCTACCTCGCGCGCTCCGACCGGGGCCGCACGGTCGCCGTCAAGCTGGTGCGGCGGGAACTGGCCGCGCAGGAGGAGTTCCGGGCCCGGTTCCGGCAGGAGGTCGAGGCGGCACGGCAGGTCGGCGGCCACTGGACCGCGCCGGTGCTGGACGCGGACACCGAGGCCGCCGTGCCCTGGGTCGCCACCGGGTACGTCGCCGGGCCGAGCCTCCAGCAGGTCGTCGGGCGCGACCACGGGGCACTGCCCGAGCGGTCGGTGCGCATTCTCGCGGCCGGGCTCGCGCACGCCCTGGGGGACATCCACGCCGCCGGGATCGTGCACCGCGACCTGAAGCCGTCCAACGTGCTCCTCACCATCGACGGCCCGCGCGTCATCGACTTCGGCATCGCGCGGGCACTGGAGACCGTGACGGAGGCCGGGCTGACCCGCACCGGCGCGCTCGTCGGCTCGCCCGGCTTCATGGCACCCGAGCAGGTGCGCGGTGACCGGATCACCCCCGCGTGCGACGTCTTCTGCCTCGGCTCCGTCCTCGCCTACGCCGCCACCGGCCGGCTTCCCTTCGGTGCCACCCACAGCGGGGTGCACGCCCTGATGTTCCGCATAGCCCAGGAGGAGCCCGACCTCACCGGCGTTCCCGAGGGCATCGCCGACCTGGTCCGCGCCTGTCTGCGCAAGGACCCCGCCGCCCGGCCGACGCCGGCCCGCGTCCTGGAGCGCACGGGCGCCGGGGACACCGTCTCCGGCGGCCGCTCGCGGGACCCGTGGCTACCGGGCGCGCTGGTCGCCCAACTCGGCCGCCACGCGGTGCGGTTGCTGGACACGGAGAACCCGGAGGGAGCGGAGGGCGGCCCGGGACCGGAGGGGTCCGCGCGGGCCGCCGGGTCCGTGGGATCCGCGTGGTCCGTCGGTCCTGCCCGCTCCCCCCGGCCCACCCGCCCCGCCCTTGCGCCCGCTCCCGAGGCGTCCCCCGAGCACGCTCCGGCGGCGGACGGCTCCGCCGGCGACGACGCGCCCACCGAGCCCGACCCCGTCACCCCTCCCGGACCGACCCCTTCGGCGCCGACGCCTCCCGCGCCGGGGCACCGGCCCGCGCCGCACGCCGGCCGGCCGTCGTCCGCCGGTCCCGCCGCCGGGACCGGCGGCGCCCCGCCCCACCCGGCATACGGCTCCGCGCAGCAGCATCCGGGGCCGCACCCCTCCGCCTACGGCTATCCGCAGGCAGGCCAGGCGTACGGCGGTGGCCTGGGTTCGACCCCGCCGTACGGCCCGCCCCTCACCGCGGCGCAGGGCCCGGTCTCCGGTCCGCCGTCCTTCGGGCCCCCGCCGGGCCCGACGCCCGAACCGCCGCGGCGCAGCGGCCGTTCCACGGTGGCGCTCGTCGCGGTCGCGCTGGTCGTGGCGCTGGGTGCGGGCGGTTCGGTCTACGCCCTGATGAAAGGCGGTGGCGACGGGGGAGTGTCGGCCCTCGGCCCGTCCCCGAGCACGGGCGCGTCCGTGACGAGCCCCGGCCCGCGCCCGTCCGAACCCTCCCCGACGGCCTCGGAGGCGACCGGTACGGCCACCGCCGAGGGCGCGATACCGGACTCCTTCCTGGGCACCTGGACGGCGTCGATCGACAACGCCACCGGGCACAACACCCGCCAACTGACCATCCGGCAGGGCGAGGTGGGCGACAGCGTCCTGTCCCTCGTGGCCGACGGACCCGTGGGCGGCGGCACCTACCACTGCGAGTTCCGGGCCACCCTCTCCGAACGACCTTCGGCGGAGGGCTCGTTGACGATCGGGCCGTCCAGCGTGACGGCCGGCGAGCCGCGTTCGTCCTGCTCCCCCGGTGCGGCCAGCGAGATCACCCTGCTGTCCGACGGCAGGCTGGAGCGCGTCAACACCGACAGCGGGGACAAGCTGACCTACCTCAGGCGGTGACCCGGCGCCGTCCGGCCACCGGAGGTTGAACGTCGGGCGAACTTCCGCCGACCGGACCGGAATCGGCCCTCGCACAGCCGTACGGTGAGCCCACGATCCGGGCTCGGGCAGTGGCGGGGGCACCACGGTGGAGTGGCTGAGCGCAGAGAACGTCGTCGCCGTGGGCACCGCTGTCCTCGGCATCGTCGCGTCCGGTGTCATGGTCTGGTACGAGCGCCGCACCCCGCGCCGCAAGCGGATCGGTTACCGCGTCCAGATGGACAACCCGATCGGTGACGACGTCCGGCTCGGCCGGGCCAACGTCCGCGTGGGCCTCTTCGACGAGGTGCCGGGCATGTCCGACGCCACCCTCGTCCTGGTGCGGGTGGAGAACGACGGCTCGCAGGGCATCGACCGCGACGACTACACCAGCCCCGAAGTGCACGGCCTGACCGCGGTGTTCACCGGCCGTACCGTCCGGGGCGTCTCGGTCACCCAGCCGTCCGACACCGGCCACCTCATGGACCACTTCACGGCGGCCCGCGGCTTCGGCTACGAGGGCAACGCGCTGCGCATCCCCCGCGTCCCGCTCAACCGGGGCGACCACTTCAAGCTGCTCGTGCTGCTGTCGGGCGGCGACGTGGGCGGCGAGATACGGCTGATCGGCGGCATCCGGGACGGCGAGGTCCACCCCAACCGCAGCGCGACCCCCGACGAGAAGCCGCCCCTGTTCAGCCGGGCCGCCCGGCTGATCACCATCATGCTGACGGTCAGCGTGCTCACCCTGGCCACGATCGTCGTGACCCGCGACGGCACCCCACCGCCGATCGGCTGCGAGCAGGGCACGCTCACCCTCACCGGCTCCACGGCCTTCGCGCCCGTCCTGGTGGAGGTGGCGAGGAAGTACGAGCGGGACTGCGCGGGGGCGTCCGTCACCGTGGACCCGCACGGGTCGACGGCGGGGGTGCGGGAGCTGGCGGCGGCCGGCGCGGCCCTGCGGAAGGGCTCCCCGCCGGTGGTGGCCCTCTCCGACGGCCCCCGGCCGAGCGGGCTGACCCGGCTGAGCGAGAACCGGGTGGCGCTGTCGGTGTTCGCGCTCGTCATCAACGACGACGTCCGCCTGACGAACCTGTCCACGAAGGACGTACGGCGCCTGTACCGGGGCGAGATCGGGAACTGGCGGCAGCTGGGCGGCCCGGACCTGCCGGTGAAACTGGTCAGCCGGGACGCCAACTCGGGCACGAGACAGGTGTTCCAGCGCCGGGTGCTGGGACGCGGCGAGATCGCGAACTCCTCCGTCGACTGCGAGCACAAGGACGACGCGACGGCGCCCGTCATCCGCTGCGAACTCGACTCGACGGACCAGGTGCTGAGCACGGTCGCGGCCCTCCCCGGCGCGGTCGGCTACAGCGAACTCAACGCGGCCGAGCGGGCCGGGGGCCTCAGGACGGTGAAGCTCGACGGCGACGCGCCCTCCGTGGACGCCATCGAGCACGGCGCGAACGCCTACCCGTACCGCGAGATCGAGTACGCCTACACCTACGGCCGGCCCCCCGCCGACTCCCTGGCCTCCAGCTTCCTCACCTATCTCAGCCGCGGCAACGGCCAGGACGTGATCCGCACCCACGGTCACATACCGTGCTGGACTCCGGAGGGCCTGAAACTCTGCGCGGACGACACGTAGAGGGCGTACGGCCCAGCCGGCCACCCCGGCGGCTCGGGTCCACGGCGGTCCACGGCGGCACCGGTTCACGGCGATACCGGCGGTGCGCGGTGCCTCAGGGCGACTCCGCCTCAGAGCGACTCCGCCTCAGGGCGACTCCGCCTCATGGCGACTCCGGTTCGCGGCGATTGCGCCTTACGGCGACACCGGTTCGCGGCGGCATCGGCGTGCGGCGCCCTCACCGCGACTCTGGTTCGCGGCGGTACCGGCGGGCGGCGCCGTCGCACCGCGACTCTGGTTCGCGGCGGCATCGGCGGGCGGCGCCGTCGCACCGCGACTCTGGTTCGCGGCGGCATCGGCGTGCGGCGCCGTCACCGCGACTCTGGTTCGCGGCGGCACCGGCGGGCGGCGCCGTCTCACCGCGGCTCCTGTTCACCGCGACTCCGGCGGGCGGCGCCGTCTCACCGCGGCTCCGGCGGTCGCTGCCTCGGCATGTTCGGCCGGGCGGGCGCCGTGCCCGGCAAGGGGAACCGCCCGTTGACGTGCCCCGGGTCCTGCCGCCCGCCGGAGGCCACCGCGGACTGGATGCCCATCGGCGCCGCGCCCGTCCGGAACTCGACCATCCAGTCCGCGGTCTCCGCCCGCACCAGCTCGGTCACGTCCTCGGAGAACCTCCGCAGCACGGCCAGGCAGCGTTCGGCGGCGTCGCCCGCCGTGCCGTCCGTGGGCCCCAGCACCTCCCGCACGCTCTCCGACGCCCAGTCGAACTGGAGCACCTGCAGCCTGCGCTGCACCGCCTGCGCCGTGGCCACGTCCCTTATCCAGCCGGACGTCACCCCGAAGAACCGGTCCCCGGCCACGCACGCCACGCCGAGCAGCAGTGCCAGATACCCCCAGGCCGAGGCCCCGCCGACGACCCCGGTCAGGTCCAGCAGGGGCAGCGCCGCCCCGGCCACCGCCCCGCCCGCGGCACCCGCCCGCAGGATCCGGGCGCCCCGCCGCTTGCCCACCCGGTCCGCGAGATACCAGGCGGCCGTCTCCAGCGCCCCGCACTCCACCCAGCGGTACAGCTCGTCCAGCCGCTCGGCCGGCTCGCCCCAGTCGCCGAGCGGGAACGCCCGCCCCATCAGGTCGCCCGGCCGCGGCCCGGCCCCGCCCTCGCCCCGCCCGTCCTGCGGCGGACCCTCGGGCCGCATCTCCGGCTGACCCACCCGGCACTCCCTACTGATCACCGATCACGACCGAAAACCGCTCACCGGTCACGACCGACACCGGTCACGACCGACCACTGATCACCGGTCAGGACCGATCACCGATCACGACCGCCACCGACCACCACACTGAGCGCAACCGATCACGTTGCGTGACGCATGATGCTGATGCGCCGGATCCTTCCTACCGCCCAATGGGTGGCGAAGGCGTCGGTTTCACCGCTTTTCCGCCCGGAAGTGGGCCTTGATCAGGTATAGGGCGCGAGATCGGCTCACTCGAAAGAGTGCTGGGGCGACGGCTGCTTGGACCACGTAGGCTCGATCCAGGCGGGAAAAACCCCGCCGGACAGCCGTACGAGACAGGAGCTGATCGTGATCGCCGGTGGTGGCCAGCCCAATATGCAGCAGCTGCTCCAGCAGGCCCAGAAGATGCAGCAGGACCTGGCGAACGCCCAGGAGGAACTGGCGCGGACCGAGGTCGAGGGGCAGGCGGGAGGCGGTCTGGTGCGGGCCACCGTGACCGGCGCCGGTGAGCTGCGGGCCCTGAAGATCGACCCGAAGGCGGTGGACCCCGAGGACACCGAGACCCTCGCAGACCTGGTCGTCGCGGCCGTGCAGGCGGCCAACGAGAACGCCCAGACCCTCCAGCAGCAGAAGCTCGGCCCGCTCGCCCAGGGGCTCGGTGGCGGCGGCATCCCGGGACTGCCCTTCTAAGAGGGCCGTCGGCCAACTACCGTACGTACTGCAAGGAACCCCCAGGAAGGACGGCAGTCCGTTGTACGAAGGCGTGGTCCAGGACCTCATCGACGAACTGGGGCGGCTGCCCGGCGTCGGTCCCAAGAGCGCGCAGCGGATCGCCTTCCACATCCTGCAGGCGGAGCCGACGGACGTCCGCCGGCTGGCGCAGACCCTGCTCGAGGTGAAGGCGAAGGTCCGCTTCTGCGCGACCTGCGGCAACGTCGCGCAGGAGGAGCTGTGCGGCATCTGCCGCGACAGCCGCCGCGACCCCTCGGTCATCTGTGTCGTGGAGGAGCCGAAGGACGTGGTCGCCGTCGAGCGCACCCGTGAGTTCCGCGGCCGCTACCACGTCCTCGGCGGGGCGATCAGCCCGATCGAGGGCGTCGGCCCCGACGACCTCCGCATCCGGGAACTGCTGGCCCGTCTCGCCGACGGCGTGGTCACGGAGCTGATCCTCGCCACCGACCCGAATCTCGAGGGCGAGGCGACGGCCACGTACCTCGCCCGCATGATCAAGCCCATGGGCCTCAAGGTCACCCGCCTGGCCAGCGGCCTCCCGGTGGGCGGAGACCTGGAATACGCGGACGAGGTGACCCTCGGGCGCGCCTTCGAGGGGAGACGACTCCTAGATGTCTGACGCCACGCTGCATGTGACCAGCCAGAACCCCGACGACTTCGCGGTGCAGATCGCGGACCAGATCGAGAGCTTCCTGGTGGCCGTCTCGGAGGTCGCGAGGGGCGACGAGCCGGACTCGGCGGTGCCCTTCCTCCTCCTGGAGGTCTCCCAGCTCCTCCTGGCCGGCGGCCGCCTCGGCGCGCACGAGGACATCGTGCCGGACGAGCGCTACGAGCCCGACCTGGGCCCCGAGGGCGACGTGGACGAGATCCGCGAGAACCTCGCCCGTCTGCTGGAGCCGATCGACGTCTACTCCGAGGTCTTCGACCCGTACGAGCCCCGCAAGGCCCCCGTGCCGGCCCGGATCTCCGACGACCTCGCGGACGTCATGGCCGACCTGCGCCACGGCATGGCCCACTACCGTTCGGGCCGCACCGTCGAGGGGCTGTGGTGGTGGCAGTTCTCCTACTTCTCCAACTGGGGTTCGACGGCCTCGGCGGCCCTGCGGGCCCTGCAGTCCGTGGTCGCCCACGTCCGCCTGAACCAGCCCCTGGCGGAGCTGGACGGCCTGGACACCGACCAGGACCTCGGCGACGACGCGCTGGAGGCGGAGGCCGGCCGGGTGATGGCGGAGGAGATCGCGGGCCCGCTCGGCCTGCCGACGGTCCGCCAGCCCACGTGACCCGCAGGCACCGCTCCCCGGCCGCACGTCCGTGACGTGGGGTGACGGCCCGGGGTCCGGGCGTCGGCCCCGGCCTGTGACGCGTGGCACGTTCCGAGTGGCCCACCCCCTCCCGGGCATGTTCCGTCCTGGTCGTTCGGGTGCCGGAGTCTCACCATGCGATATCGCGAAGGTGAAATCAGGACGCTCGATAGACTGAGCCGACCGCAGTACATATGCGTATGTGCGGGAAGAGACGGACTGAGCGAGGAGCGCACGTGGGCCTTGTCGTGCAGAAGTACGGAGGCTCCTCCGTAGCCGATGCCGAGGGCATCAAGCGCGTCGCCAAGCGGATCGTGGAAGCGAAGAAGAACGGCCACCAGGTGGTCGTCGTCGTTTCCGCGATGGGCGACACGACGGACGAGCTGATCGATCTCGCCGAGCAGGTGTCGCCGATGCCCAGCGGCCGGGAGTTCGACATGCTGCTGACCGCCGGCGAGCGGATCTCCATGGCCCTGCTGGCGATGGCGATCAAGAACCTGGGCCACAGCGCCCAGTCGTTCACCGGCAGCCAGGCAGGCGTCATCACCGACTCCGTCCACAACAAAGCCCGGATCATCGACGTCACCCCGGGCCGGATCCGCACGGCGCTGGACGAGGGCAACATCGCCATCGTCGCCGGGTTCCAGGGTGTCAGCCAGGACAAGAAGGACATCACCACGCTCGGCCGCGGCGGCTCCGACACCACGGCCGTCGCCCTCGCCGCCGCCCTCGACGCCGAGGTCTGCGAGATCTACACCGACGTCGACGGCGTGTTCACCGCCGACCCGCGCGTGGTGAAGAAGGCGAAGAAGATCGAGTGGATCGCCTTCGAGGACATGCTGGAGCTCGCCGCATCCGGCTCCAAGGTGCTGCTCCACCGCTGCGTGGAGTACGCCCGCCGCTACAACATCCCGATCCACGTGCGCTCGTCCTTCAGCGGACTCCAGGGCACCTGGGTCAGCAACGAGCCGAAGCAAGGGGACCAGAAGGTGGAGCAGGCCATCATCTCGGGTGTCGCGCACGACACCTCCGAGGCCAAGGTCACGGTCGTCGGTGTCCCGGACAAGCCGGGTGAGGCCGCCGTCATCTTCCGGGCCATCGCCGACGCCGAGATCAACATCGACATGGTCGTGCAGAACGTGTCCGCGGCCTCCACCGGCCTGACGGACATCTCGTTCACCCTCCCCAAGACCGAGGGCCGCAAGGCCATCGACGCCCTGGAGAAGGCCAAGACGAAGATCGGCTTCGACTCCCTGCGCTACGACGACCAGATCGGCAAGATCTCCCTGGTCGGCGCCGGCATGAAGACCAACCCGGGCGTCACGGCCGGCTTCTTCGAGGCGCTCAGCGAGGCCGGGGTCAACATCGAGCTGATCTCGACGTCCGAGATCCGCATCTCCGTGGTCACCCGCGCCGACGACGTGAACGAGGCCGTGCGCGCCGTGCACACCGCCTTCGGACTCGACTCCGACAGCGACGAGGCAGTCGTCTACGGGGGCACGGGCCGCTGATGTCCCCGTCAGGACCGCGAAGCGGGCGACCGACGCTCGCGGTCGTGGGAGCGACCGGAGCCGTCGGCACGGTCATGCGCCAGATCCTGTCCCAGCACGCGGACATCTGGGGCGAGATCAGACTGATCGCCTCACCGCGCTCGGCCGGCCGCAAGCTGGCCGTGCGCGGTGAACAGGTCGAGGTCGTGGCGCTCACCGAGGAGGCGTTCGACGGCGTCGACGTCGCCATGTTCGACGTACCCGACGAGGTCGCCGTGCGGTGGGCGCCCCTCGCCGCCGCCAAGGGCGCGGTGGTCGTGGACAACTCGGGCGCCTTCCGGATGGACCCGGACGTGCCCCTGGTCGTCCCCGAGGTCAACCCGCACACGGTCCGGCAGCGCCCGCGGGGGATCATCGCCAACCCCAACTGCACGACCCTGTCCATGATCGTGGCCATCGGCGCGCTGCACGCCGAGTTCGGGCTGCGTGAACTGGTCGTCTCCTCCTACCAGGCGGTCAGCGGCGCGGGCCGGTCCGGCGTCGAGACGCTGCGGCAGCAACTCGCCCTGGTGGCGGGCACCGAGCTCGGGACCCACCCCGGTGACGTGCGCCGGGCGGTGGGGGACAACACCGGGCCGTTCCCGGAACCGGTCGCCCTCAACGTCGTACCGTGGGCCGGATCGCTGCGCGAGGACGGCTGGTCGTCGGAGGAGATGAAGGTCCGGGACGAGTCGCGCAAGATCCTCGGACTGCCCAGGCTGCCGGTCGCGGTGACCTGCGTGCGGGTGCCGGTGATCACCACGCACTCGCTGACGGTGCACGCCCGCTTCGAGGGCGAGGTCACCGTCGGGAAGGCGCGCGAGATCCTGGACACGGCCCCCGGTGTCGTCCTGTTCGACGACCCGGCGGCGGGGGAGTTCCCCACGCCCGCCGACGTGGTGGGCACCGACCCCACCTGGGTGGGCCGGGTGCGCCGCGCCCTCGACGACCCCACCGCCCTGGAACTCTTCGTCTGCGGCGACAACCTGCGCAAGGGGGCCGCCCTCAACACCGCCCAGATCGCCGAGCTGGTGGCCGCCGAACTGTCGTGACGAGCAGCGCGCTTGCGGCGGGTGACGGTCCGTGACGTGGCCCGGCGCACTTGTTGTGGAAACGTGTTACCGCCGGAAATCTCCTGGCCGGGAGCCGGTCCGTTTGTAGGATCCATGTGAAGCTGTGATCCGGTCTGGTACGGACCACTTGCTCCCGGCCGCCTTGACGTCAGAGGATTTGCCTCCCCGCTCTCCGCAACCGTGCGAAGGGCGGGGAGCGTCTTTGCGGACGTCCTTTCGTGGGCGCGGGGATGCTTCACGGAGCGTGGGGACGCTCCGGCCATTCAGGACACAGGGGAAGAGCGGGTAGGGCATGAGGGCGTTCGACGCACTGTCAGTTGTGCTGCCTGAGCCGAGACGAGCGGCCAGGGCGTCCACCGGACGACCGGCCGTGCGGTGGAACGCTCGGCGGCCGGGGCGGTCCGGTGAACCGTTCGGCGCAAAAGTGACGCGCGGCACGTACAACCCTGACGGGGGGAAACGTGTCCAACTGGCGTGGCAGAGGTTCTCGATTTCAGTGCGGCGACGCGCGGCACGGCCCTACGGCCGCCCCGCCCCTCCCTCCGACCCCGGATGCCCGGCGCGCCCGGCGGCATGCCGGTGATCGCGCCGATGCCCGCAGCACGACCCACCCGCATACCGAGCCAGCGCGACGGCGCCGAGGACGTCGCGGCGGCAGGCACCACCGTCGACCACCTCACCGAGACCTACCGCGCCCACTACCGCTCGCTGCTCGGGCTCGCCGCCCTCCTGCTCGACGACACCGCCTCCTGCGAGGACGTCGTCCAGGAGGCGTTCATCAGGGTCCACTCGGCCCGCAAGCGTGTCCGTGACCCCGAGAAGACGCTCGCCTATCTGCGTCAGACCGTCGTCAACCTCTCCCGCTCCGCCCTGCGCCGCCGCATCCTCGGTCTGAAGCTGCTCTCCAAGCCGATGCCCGACATGGCCAGCGCCGAGGAGGGCGCCTACGACCAGCTGGAGCGCGACTCCCTGATCAAGGCGATGAAGGGCCTCCAGCGCCGCCAGCGCGAGGTCCTGGTCCTGCGCTACTTCGCCGACATGACCGAGGCGCAGGTCGCCGAGACGCTCGGGATATCGCTCGGCTCCGTCAAGGCGTACGGCTCCCGCGGCATCGCGGCCCTGCGGGTCGCCATGGAGGCGTCGGCATGAGCGAGCACGACGACGCACAGCGCCGCCGGCACGATCCCCACGAGCCCTACGAGTGGCGCGAGCCGGGGACGGCGGACGACGAACCACAGCCGAAGCAACCGCACGCTGGGAACGAAACCGTGAACCACAGCCTGGACGACCAGGGCCTCGAAGGGCTCGACTCGGACGAGCTGGTACTGCGCCGCATGCTGCACCAGGCGGTCCTGGAGGTCGAGCCGCGCGACGGCACGCTGGACCACCTGCGGCGGGCCGTCCCCGCCCGGCGGGCCCGCAAGCGGCAGGCCCTCGTCGGCATGGCGGCCGCCGCCCTGTTCGTCGGCACCGCCGTCCCGGCCCTCGTGCACGTCTCGAACTCCACCGGCGCCGACGTCAACCCCTCCGTCGCCGGCCAGGCGTCCCAGGCCCAGGGCGGCGCCGGCCAGGACAAGGACCCGGACGGCGGCGAGAGCACCGCCGGCGGTTCCTCCGGCAAGCCCGAGGACAGGACCCCCGACAGCAAGAAGAACGAGGACCACGGCAAGGGCGCCGGTACCGGCACGGGCACGAGCAGCGGCGCGGGCACCCCGGCGACCGCCGCGGCGAACACCCCGGCGTGCACGTCCCTCCAGCTCGGCTCCGCCACCGCGACCACGGCCGTCGCCGACTCCGCGGGTGCGGTCTACGGCACCTTCCGCGTCCTGAACGTCTCCACCACCGCCTGCACGGTCGCCGGCCCCGGCACCCTGGGCACCACCCCGCAGGGCGCGGCGGACGCCGCCAGGATCAGTGCGGTCCGGCACGTCTCCGGGGACGCGGCGGCAGCCCTGCCCGACCCGTCCGCCGAGGTCTCCGGTCTCCTCCTCCAGCCCGGCTCCGCCTACGAGGTGAAGTTCGCCTTCGTCCCCTCGGAGACCTGCCCCACCAGCACCGGCAGCACGGGCGGAGAGACCGGCGCGTCACCCGACCCATCGCCCACCGGCGACACCGGTGACACCGGCGGAACCACCACCGGCACCGACAGCGGTGTCACCAGCCAGCTCCTCACCGAGGACGGCACGGCCGACGGCAGCATCATGGTGACGAACACCGCGGACGGCGGCGGTCCCACGGTGTCGACGACGGTGTCGAACGCGTGCGCGGGGACGGTCTACTGGACGGGCGTGCTGACGGCTTCCTGACCGTCCCGGAGGTGTGCCGGCTCCGGTGGCCTGTGCGGGAGCTCTCCGCGAAGGGGTTCCCGCCGGAGCCGGAGCCCGGCCTCACACCCCGGACCGGCTGCTCTCGCGTTCCCCGTCGCCCTCGGTGGCCTCTTCCGGCACCAGCCCCAGCTCCGCGTCCCGCGCGAACTCCGCCTCGCGCCGCAGCAGCCGGAACCACATGAACACCACGAACCCGGCGAAGACGAACCACTCCCCGGTGTACCCGAGGTTCTGGAACGCCTTCAGGTCCAGCCCGGAGCCCTCGGGCGCCGTCGCCGGCACCGCCTTCATCCCGGAGTCCGCGCGCTCCAGCGTGATCCAGGCGTCGTACACGTCGTACGGCACGAGGTTGACCAGCGACGCCGCGCTGATGACCCCGGTCTGGCCGGCCGGCAGTCCGCCCTGGGCGCTGACCCCGTTGTCCCCCGGCGTCTCGGACGACTGGAGCACACCGGTGACGGTGACCTCGCCGCGCGGCGCGGCAGGGGCCTTCGCCGAGTCGGCCGGGCCGGGCAGCCAGCCCCGGACGACCGGCAGCGCCTTGCCGTCGTCGGTGCGCAGCAGGGTCAGGACGTAGAAGCCGCGCCTGTCGTCGAGCTCGCGGCCGGGGACGAGCAGCTGCTTGTCGTAGCGTCCGGTCGCGGTGACCGGCTTGCCGGAGGTCGCCTGGTCGACGGGCAGCAGTTCCCTCAGCGGGCGGGCGGCCTCCCGGCCGGCGGACGCGGCCTGCGCGTCGGCGCTGCGGTGGTCCTGCACCCGTGCCTCGAACCGGCTCAGCTGCCAGGACCCCATGAAGACGCAGAAGGGGATGGCGAGCAGCACGAAGACGTTGATTCCCCACCAGCGAGGCGTCAGCAGAAACCGGTACACGTCGTCCACGGTACGGGGCTCGCGCGCCGAGCCGGGCCGCGGGGTACCGGTGCGGGCGGCCGGGGGGTGACGAGGTTTTCCACAGGACGGTGTGTTTTCCACAGGGTGGGGACCTGGCCGCCTCATTGCCCGCCGGGGCGGGCAGTATGGGGCCATGACTGAGAGCAACGGGTCCGGTGTGCGGGTCGGGCGGGCGGAACAGGCCGGGCGAGGCGGGGGCGGGGAGACACCCGACTGGGAGAAGCGCTTCCGGGCGCCCCGGGTGTCCCTGCCCGACTGGGCGGAGGACGCGCCGGACCGCGCCCTGTTCGTGTCGAACGCGACAGGGACCTACGAGCTGTACGCCTGGGACCGCGCCACAGGCGCACAACGCCAGGTCACCGACCGTCCGAACGGCACGACGGACGGCGTGCTGTCCCCGGACGGCGAGTGGATCTGGTGGTTCGACGACAAGGACGGCGACGAGTACGGCGTCTGGCGCCGCCAGCCCTTCGCCGGGGGACCGGACGAACTCGCGACGCCGGGCCTGGAGGCTTCCTACCCGGCCGGCCTGGCCCTCGCCCGGGACGGTGTCACGGCGGTCGTGGGCCGCTCCACCGACGAGGACGGTACGACGATCTACCGCGCCCGCACCGGCGAGGACCCGGTGGAGATCTACCGCCACCGGGAGTCGGCGGGCGTCGGCGACATCTCCCACGACGGCTCGCTGATCGCGATCGAGCACACCGAGCACGGTGACGCGATGCACTCCGCGCTGCGGGTCCTGCGGCCCGACGGCACACCGGTCGCCGAACTCGACGACACCAGGGGCGGCACCGAGGAACTGGGCCTGGAAGTACTCGGGTTCGCTCCCGTGGAGGGGGACCACCGGCTGCTGATCGGTCATCAGCGGCGCGGCCGCTGGGAGCCCCTGGTGTGGGACGTCGTCACGGGCGAGGAGACGGACCTCGGCCTGGACCTGCCCGGTGACGTCGGCGCCGAGTGGTACCCGGACGGCACCGGTCTGCTGGTCGTGCACAGCTTCGAGGCCCGCAGCGAACTCTTCCGCTTCGACCTGGCGACCGGCGCGCGGGAGCGGGTCCCCACCCCGGCCGGCTCGGTGTCCGGGGCGACGGCACGCCCCGACGGCAGCGTGGAGTACCTGTGGTCCTCCGCCGCCGAGCCCTCGGCGGTCCGCTCGACGACGGGCGGGGTCGTCCTGGACCCGCCCGGCCTGAGGTCACCGGGCTCGGTCCCCGTGGAGGACGTGTGGGTTCAGGGCCCCGGCGGCCGTATCCACGCCCTGGTCCAGAAGCCGGCCGGCGCGACCGGCCCGCTGCCCACCGTCTTCGAGATCCACGGCGGGCCCACCTGGCACGACAGCGACTCCTTCGCGGCGGGCCCGGCGGCCTGGGTCGACCACGGGTACGCGGTGGTGCGGGTCAACTACCGCGGTTCCACGGGCTACGGCCGCGCCTGGACGGACGCGCTGAAGTACCGGGTGGGACTGATCGAACTGGAGGACATCGCGGCGGTGCGGGAGTGGGCGATCGGCTCCGGCCTCGCCGACCCCTCCCGTCTGGTCCTCACCGGCGGTTCCTGGGGCGGCTACCTCACCCTGCTCGGCCTGGGCACCCAGCCGGACGCGTGGACCCTGGGCATCGCGGCGGTCCCGGTCGCCGACTACGTCACGGCGTACCACGACGAGATGGAAGCCCTGAAGGCCATGGACCGCACCCTGCTCGGCGGCACCCCGGAGGAGGTCCCCGACCGCTTCGAGGTCTCCTCCCCGCTGACCTACGTCGACCAGGTCAAGGCCCCGGTCTACATCTCGGCGGGCGTCAACGACCCCCGCTGCCCGATCCGCCAGGTCGACAACTACGTCAAACGCCTGGAGGCCAGGGGAGCGACCCACGAGGTCTACCGATACGACGCCGGCCACGGTTCCCTGGTGGTGGACGAAAGAATCAAACAGGTGAAACTGGAACTGGCCTTCGCGGCGAAGCACTTGCAGTTCAGCGAGGCCGAATCCAGCCCCTCCGGCGTTTGAGGAGCGGGCTCCGGGGCGGAGCCCCAGGACGGGACGGGACGGGACGGGAAGGGGCGGCGGGGGGCGAGAATCCCCCACCCCCCGTCGCCGTCACCCCCCACCCACCCGCCGCCCCCGCCGCCCCAGCAACTCCGCGAGCCCGCGCCGGGTGGCGGCCAACACCACCCGATCCTCCCCCCGAAGGACATACGTGTCGGGCAGATCCCACACCAGCCCGGAACTCCCGGAGTTCCTGGCACCCCCGTGGCTCCTGGAGCCCCCGGCGCCCGGGTGACCCCCCGCTCCGGCGGCCCCGCCCCGCAGGTCGTCGTACGCCTCCTCCGTGACCGGCTCCTCCCGCCGCCGCCCACCGGACACGGCCGTGTCCAGCGCCAGCACCCGATAGGCCCCCGCCCGGAACGCCTCCCCGACCGTCTTCCCCTCCAGCTGCGGATGCCCGGCCACGTCGATCGCCGCGAACAGCAGCACCCGCCGCTCCACCGGGATCGCCCCCAGGATCTGCCGCCCCATCATCGCTCCGGCGAACGCGGGCGCGGCCAGGTGGGAGACGCTGCGGCTGCGCGTGGAAGCGGTCGGGTGCGCGGCCCGCAGGGTGCGGTACACGGCGGTCGCGAAGTCGTCGTCGTACAGCCGCAGCACCACCCGCAGGTCGGGCTGCACGGACCGCGCGTACAGGACGGCCTCCAGGTTCGTCGTGTCCGCGCTGGTCACGGCGAGCAGCGCGTCCGCCCGATGGATCTTGGCGGCTTCCAGGACCCCTTCCTGGGTGACGTCCCCGAGCACCACCGGCACCCGCAGCCGACGGGCCGTCGCGAGCCCGCGCGCCTCGGGATCGGACTCGACGCACACCACCGGAATGTGCAGTTCCCGCAGCCGGGTCAGCACGCGTGTGCCGATCTTGCCGAGCCCGAGCAGCACGACGTGCCCGCCGAGCCCGCGCGGTGGTTTCCGTAAGCCGGACGCGGTCCGGAAGGTGCCGAGCGCCTCCAGCACGGCGGCCAGCAGGACCGGCAGCATCAGCAACCCGACGAGCCCGGACAGCAGTTGGAGGATCTGCCGGCCGAGCGACGCGCCGAGGGCGGGGTCGTCGATGGCGAACAGGTCGAGCAGGGTCAGATAGAAGGCGCCGAGCGGATGGATGCCGGTGACCACCCACAGCGCGACGGCGAGCGCGAGCACGCATGCCACCAGCCCCGCCAGTGACCAGCGCAGCCGCCGTGAGAACAGCGAGGCGAAGGCCGGTACGACCCCGCTTCCCGAGGGCAGCGAGGGCCCCGAGTAGGAGACCTGTTCCAGGACCACGCTCCCGCGCCCGACGGCGTTCCGCACGGTCGCCGCGTCGGGCAGCAGCAGCGGTTCCTGTTCCTCGCGGCTGCGGGAGCGGTGGGCGCCGGGCGGTTCGTCGGCCGATGTGGACAGCAGGGCGAGCGTGCCGAGTCCGGGATCGGCGACCTCGCCGGGCGCCGGAGCCGGCCGCTCCACGGCTCGCAGCAGCAGGCCGTCCGTCTGTACGACCTTGCTCGTACCGGCGAGCGCGGTGGCGGCCAGCGCGGGTGCCGCGGTGTCGGCGTCGGACAGGACGGTCGTCGACGGATCGCCGCTCTCGAATCCGGAGCCGGGTCCCGACGGCTGGTCCCCTTCGTCGCCGGTGGCGGCCAACGTGGCGGCCTGGTCGAGGAGTTCCTCGATGTGCTGCCCCAGCCGGCGGTTGTAGAGCCGGAGCACGAGCCGCAGCCGGGGGTTGAGCCGGCGGGCGGTGAGGGCGGCGCGGATGTTGGTCTCGTCGTCGTCGTACACGAGCGCGAGCGCGGCGGCGCTCTCGACACCGGCCTCGGCGAGCACGGCCTCGGCCGGCTCGACGGCCTCCACGACCCGCTGCTCCCCGGCGCGTTCCCCACCGGTCCGCCCGGCCCCGCCGCCACCACTGTTGCCGGAACCGCCCGCGCTCCCGCTCCCGTTGGAATGTCCGGTGCCGCCGGAACCCCCCGAGTTCCCCGAACCCCCGTTGCCGCCGGTGCCGTTGGTCGTCCGGTTGACGGCGGCGTTCACCACCCGGTCGAGCAGCGTCGAGGCGGTCCGTGCCCGGCCGACCACGGGTGGCCGCACACCGCGCTCGGTGGGCGGTACGACGAGCGTGACCTGTTCGCCGTAGACCCCGCGCAGTTCGGCGGCGAGCCGGTGCGCGAGCCCGTCGTCGCCGCAGACCACCATGTGCGCCGGCGCATCACCGGGCTGACTCTGATTCGGAACGCTGCCCACGAGGAATGAGACTGCCCTACCGGGACGGGTGGTTCCAGGAGCAGGATGCGTGAGCCTGGTGCAAAGCCTGGTCAAAGCCGGGCGTTCCGCTGAACGTGCGGGCTCGGGCCGCCGTACGCCAGAGCAGGGAAACCAGCGCCCTTCCGCTCCACCGGAGGTACCTCACCCGTGGCCATGACCAGACCGTCTCCGACGAGTCCGGAAAAAGCGGACGAAAAGGACGCCCTTTCGGAGCCGCCGGAAGCGGCCCAACCGGAAGCGGCGAAACCGGAGGCGCAGAAGCCGCGGGTGCCGAAGCCGACCGCGGACTCGCTCCGGCGCGAGCCGAAGGCGACCGTGCCCGCGGCGATGGCGACCGTGCCCGAGGGGCCGGCGAAGGCGGCGCCGGACTCGAAGTCCCCCCTCCTCCTGGTCATGTTCCTGCTCGGGGCGGTGCTCCTGCAGGGGCCGGTCAGGCGGGCGCTCGGCGCGCCGGTGATGCAGAGCTGGATGACGGTGTTCGTGGCGGTGCTCGTCCAGGCGCTGCCGTTCCTGGTGCTGGGGGTGCTGCTGTCGGCGGCGATCGCGGTGTTCGTGCCGCCGTCGTTCTTCGCGCGCGCCCTGCCCAGCCGTCCCGCGCTGGCCGTCCCGGTCGCGGGACTCGCGGGCGTGGTGCTGCCCGGCTGCGAGTGCGCGTCGGTGCCCGTGGCCGGGGCGCTGGTCCGGCGGGGGGTCACGCCGGCGGCGGCGCTCTCGTTCCTGCTGTCGGCGCCCGCGATCAACCCGATCGTGCTGACCGCGACGGCCGTGGCGTTCCCGCGCGACCCGGAGATGGTCGTCGCCCGGCTGGTCGCGAGCCTGCTGGTGGCGTGCGCGATGGGCTGGCTGTGGCTGCGGATCGGCCGCCCCGACTGGTTGCGGCCGCCGGCCCGGTCGTCGTACGAGGGGCAGGGCAAGGGCGCGGCGTTCTGGGGTTCGGTACGCCACGACGTGATGCACGCGGGCGGCTTCCTGGTGGTCGGCGCGATGGCGGCGGCGACCCTCAAGGCCGTGGTGCCCGCGGAGTGGCTGCGCATGGCGGCGGGCAACCCGGTCGTGTCGGTACTGGCCCTCGCGATCCTCGCCGTACTGCTGTCGATCTGCTCGGAGGCGGACGCGTTCGTGGCGGCGTCGCTGTCGCAGTTCTCGCTCACCGCACGGCTGACGTTCCTGGTCGTCGGCCCGATGATCGACCTCAAGCTGTTCGCGATGCAGGCGGGCACGTTCGGCCGCGGTTTCGCCCTCCGCTTCGCGCCCGCCACCTTCGGCCTCGCCATCCTGGTGTCGGTCCTGACCGGGGCGGTGCTGCTGTGAACCGGCAGGCACAGGCGGCGGTCCTGTTCCTGCTCGGCGCGGCGATGCTGCACGCCGCTGTCACCGATCTGTTCCTGCGCTACGTCAAGGCCGGCCTGCGCCCGATGCTGCTGGCGTCCGGCGTGGTCCTGATCGTGGCGGCGCTGGCGACGGCGTACTACGAATGGCGGCAGGGAAGAGCGGCACGCAAGGCGGACACCGAGCAGCCGACCGAGAACGGAGCCGACGGAGCCGACGGTGCCGACGAAGACCACGAGGTCTACGAAGACGATGGCCACGGCCACGGCCACGGTCACGGGGAGGGCGGTCATCGCGAACCCCGGATCTCCTGGCTCCTGGTGCTCCCCCTCTTCGCGCTCATCCTGGTGGCCCCGCCGGCGCTCGGTTCGTACAGCGCGATGCGCACCGGTACGGCCCTGCAGCAGTCGTACGGCTACGCGCCCCTGCCCGCCGTCACCGCCGAGCCCCTCCGCATGGGCCTCGTCGACTACGCGAGCCGCGCGGCCTACGGCCACGGCAGCACCCTGCGCGGCCGCCGGCTCAGCATCACGGGCTTCGTCGCCCTGGACAGGAGCGGCGCCCCCTACCTGGTCCGCATGGCCCTCAACTGCTGCGCGGCGGACGCCCAGCCGGTGAAGATCGCCCTGACCGGCAGCATCCCCCCGGTCATCCAGCCGGACACGTGGCTCCAGGTGACCGGCACGTACACCCCGCGTCAGACGAAGGACCCGGTCAACAACGGCCGCATCCCGTACCTGAAGGTCACCAAGGCCACCCCCATCCCCACCCCGAAGGATCCCTACGACGAGTCGTGGAACACCTGACCCGAGGCGACGGGGGTTTCCCTGAGCCGGTAGACGAGGATGCTCGCCGGGCGCGTCCGGAACTGGTCCGGGACCCTGGCGGTGAGGTGCTCGGTGGTCCGCGCCGGCGGCAGCCCCGACGCGAGCCACTCCACGTCGAACGGGGCGAGCCGGGCGCTGTCGGCCCCCGCCATGAGCAGCCGGGGATCGACCCGACGCAGCGAGCCGAGCGCGGCGACGGCGCGGGGACCGGCGTCGGCGAGCACCGATGGGAGCGCCGCGGCCGGCGCGGCGGGGTCGGCCTTCTCCGTCACGGCGACGCGTTCGCGGGAGGGGGAGCCCGGCGCCCCCCACCCCCACGCGAACGGGGGGGAGGACCGGGGACGGGCTGTCAGTGGGGAGTGTCAGTATCTCCGGCATGGGAGTCCTGTTCGGCTACTTCGCAGCCGCTGACGATGACGACGCCGCCCGAGCCGTCCTGCGCGAGGACGGCGAGCCGACGGCGACGGGCTACGACGGATTCGACGTCAACGCCATGGACCCGACCGCCGACCTGCTGCCGGCCGAAGCCCTCATAACAGGCCGCTCGGAAGACGGAGTTCGCGCCGACCCCCGGCACGGCCACCTGATCGCGATGACCGAGGACGGCGACCTGGTGTGCCTGTCCCTGACCGACGCTCTACGCAACGCACTGGCCACAACGGACCGGGCGTCCCTGCAAGCCGTGGCCGAGGAATGGGCGACATCCCCCACCTTCCCCACCCCGCCGAACCCGACATCCCTGGCTGAATTCCTGCACCGGACAGCCGACTTGGCCACCAGAGCGACCAGCCGGGGCCACCATCTGTACTGCTGGATCTGCGTCTAGGCTCAGGACGTGCCGCCGGCGGTCGTGGTACAGGCGAAGAAGGGCTGATTCGGGCGTGGTCGACCGCAACCCCTTCCATTACGTCGACAAGTTCAACCACATGTTCGGCAACTCCCTGGAAAGTGGTCTGGAGTTCCTGGGGCTCTCGGATCCAGCAGTGGATCCGGACGGTGTGCGGGAGATCGCGAAGATGTGGCGCCACCTGGCCACGGGCCTCGACGACGCGGCGGAGGCGGCCCGCACCTCGCTCGCGGAGGTGCGGTGGGAGGGCAAGGCGTCCAAGGCGTTCAGCACACGGTCCAAAGCAGCGCGCAAGCAGGCCACGGAGATGGCTCACTCGCTGCGGGAGGGCGCGAAGTCACAGCCCGCACGACACCGGACGGCGCCCGCCACACCTTCGCCCATGACACGGAACTACGCCTCGTCGGAGTCACCAACCCGACGGGTCTCAGCTGGAGTTACGAGTACGACGCCGCAGGGCGCCTGAGCGCCGAGACAGACTTCGACGACCGCACGTTCACCGGGAGATGCTGCGCACGGGAAGTGAGGCGGGCTCGACACGGACGCCCGGCTGGCGAGGCGACGGAACGGCCTACAACGAAGCACGCGGTCATCTGCTCGCCAACCTCCTGAGCGGCCCCGGCAAGGGCCCTTTGGCGCGCCACAACCTCGTCACGCTGACCCAGAACCCGGTGAACACGCCGGTGACGAAGCAGATCGAGGCCAGGGTCTTCGAGGCCGTCAACAAGGGTGAGAACGTCCAGTACTCGGTGACGCCGGTCTATGGAGGAACCAACCCGGTCCCGCTCAGGCTGGAGATATCCGCGTACGGAAACCGGGGATTCTCATTGAACGAGGTGCTGGAGAACCCTGCCTCGGGGGTTCGGACAGCGATTCCTAGACTGTGACGCAGCCACCGCAACGTCAAGGATGGTCATGACGCGTACCACGCCCCCGCGCCCCGTGGACATCGAGGCGGAATTCCCGGAACTGTCCAGGTACCGCAAGGTATGCACGAGGCTCCACCCGAGGCCAGGGGCGCCGAAGCCACAGGAGAGCTCGGTCGGTGGCCCGTTCCTGTGGCCTCGGGACGAAGCCTGGCCGACCTGCCGGATGCCCCATGCCAGGAACCGTGGAAGGCGCGTCGAGGACATCCACGCGTGGCGCCGGATCCTCGCGGAGGCGTGGCGTCGAGACCCCGCCGTGGGCCCGTCGGAAGAGGAACGGGAGCTTCTGTCGGCTCTTGAGCGGGAGCATCACGTTCCGGGGCTCGGTGACACCGACCCCGTCCCCCTTCTGCCGGTGGTTCAGGTGTTCGTGAGGGATGTCCCGGGCCTCCTGGCGCCGGCGGGATGCGACCTCCTTTAGGTGCTGTGGTGCCCGTTCGACGCCCACGGCGCGCAATCCGGCCCCGATGTGCAGGTGCGCTGGCGCGATTCGGCCGGGGTCGGCGAGGCGCTCACCGAGCCGTCTCTCCCCCAGGTGGTCGGCGATTCCGGATACGTCCCAGAACCGTGCGTGCTCGACCCCGAACAGGTGGTGGAACACGAATACCGGGAACTCCTGGACGAGGATCTGCAACAGCGAATCGAGGCTTGGGACGCTGCGGCCGAAGAGCAGGCCGAGGAATCCCATGACGACGAAGCCGATATCGTCACGTACGACCACGATCTGTCCATCGCGCCCGGTTGGAAGATCGGCGGCTATGCGTCGTGGAGCGTGACCGGGCCGACGAATACGACGTGTTCCTGCGGGGAACCGATGCACCTTCTGCTGAGAGTCGACAGCAGGGAATGGGACAGCGGAACCCCCAGCTGGATTCCGCTGGAGGACCGTGACCTCACGAACGAGCCCGAGGCGAACGCCCCCACGCGGGTGACCGTCGGCCGAGGAGGCTCCCTCAACGTCTTCGCCTGCTCCTCAGACCCCACCCACGAGCACCGGACCAGCATCCAGTGAGGCACCCGCAACTCGCGGCGACCTGCCGACGAATCGCTTCGAAGGTGCCGTCCGTGGGGTGATCGAGGCTGCTCTCGTAGTAGTCGGCTGTCGCCTGACGGCCTTCCCACCAGGCGTGGCCTTCGTAGACGACGGGGCGCGGCAGGGTCATTTCCCCCGCAGGCCGTGGGAGACCGCGAGAGCCCCGGCCACCGCGCCGACAGTGAAGAAACCTGGCTGGACCGCTCCCTCGCTCTCCAGACGGCCCAGCGTCCCGACGGCGATGCCTGCCTCCTTGGCCAGCCGTTCCCGCGTCCACCCGCGGCCCTCCCGCAGCGCCCGTACCCGCTGGGCGAGTGCACGGGCGTGGTCGTGGGGAGACGCTGAGCGATGACCCGCCATGTGCGGTGTTCCTAACGACCGTTGGGGCGGCCCGCCGCGGTGTTCCTGATCAGCTACAAGCCCTGGATTCGCGAACGCGCAGGTCCGAGGGCGCGTGAGCGCCGCTCTTCCTGCGGCACTGGAGACTGCTCCTGGGAGAAGCCGACCAAGCTCTTCTCTCAGATCTCTGCCAAGCGATCTCCAGGAACCACTCAGGGGCCCGACCCGCACTGCGGATCAGGCCCCTGACCTGGTACTTCACTGTCGGGGTGGCGGGATTTGAACCCACGACCTCTTCGTCCCGAACGAAGCGCGCTGCCAAGCTGCGCTACACCCCGATTGTCGCTGCTCGTCGCGGCGACGTCGTTTACTTTAGCCCACGGGTGGCTGGAGACGAAATCCGGTTTTGCCGCGGTGGCGGGTGGGGTTCGGGCGGGCGTGGTCGAGCGCCACGATGAGGACGGCGAGGGCGTAGAAGGAGAGGCCGAGGAGGAGCGCGTTGGCCAGGACGCTCTTGTAGCCGTGGTGGTCGACGTCCAGGAAGGGGTAGAGGTAGCGGCCCCTGGTGCCGGGCAGGATCAGCTCGCCGCGGGCGAAGGAGAACGCCAGGTAGGCGATGGGGTACAGCAGCCACGTCGACGCCTGGCGCAGGTGCAGGCGGCCCGGCGCGGTCAGGAGCAGCCAGTCCGCCACCGCCGCGATCGGGATCACCGTATGGACGATGTGGTGGGCGACCGCCTGCCAGCCCGCGGGCTGTGTGGTGCCGCCCGTCAGGGAGAACGGGCTCGCCGCGTCCGCCAGCAACAGGTGGTACACCAGCCCGGTGATGCCGGCGTAGAGCAGCACGGCGCCCGTCACGAGTGACGGCAGGGGGCGGCGGGCCGTCCAGGCCCGGCGGGCCGACACGGCGAAGACGACGGCGAGCAGAACGGTGCTCTGGATCGCGAAGTGGCTCAGCACCCGGACCGGGCTGCCCAGGAGCAGGTCGATCGTCACGGCGGCGGCCGCCGTCAGGGCGACGAGCAGGCGGTAGACGCCGACCAGCGGACGGCGCACCGGCGCCACCACGGCCGAGGCGGGGACGGACGAGGGCAGCAGCGCGGGAATGCCCGGGAGCGCGGGGAGATCCGGGATGTCCCTGGGTATCGGGGCGGTCATGCCCCTCACGCTAAGCAGAATAGACAAATCGGGCGATACGGGCGGGCCGTGCGGGTTAACCGGGTGACCGCCCCGACGGACCCCCGACGGATCCCGTCAGACCCGGTCCGGCCCCGTGACCCGTCCGACTCCGACCGACCCGGCCGACCAGACCGACCAGACCGACCGCGGCCAGGTGACCTCCGCGGTCAGCCACCACCCCGATCGATCACCGCTCACCGCTCACCGGTCCCCGGTCACGGGTCACCAGCCACCGCCGCCGGGCGTCGGCCGCGAATGCCCCCCCGGGAGTCACCATCGCCCCGCCGCCACCGAAGCCCGCACCCCTCCGAAACCCTCACTCCTCCGAAACCCTCCCCCTCCGAAACCCTCACCCCTCCCCGCTGACCAGCGTCAGCAGCGTCGCCTCGGGTGGGCAGGCGAAGCGGACCGGGGTGTAGCGGTTGGTGCCGCAGCCCGCCGAGACGTGGAGGTACGACGTGCGGTCCTCCGCCGTGTGGGTGGAGAGGCCCTTGACGCGGTCCGCGTCCAGGTCGCAGTTGGTGACCAGGGCGCCGTAGAAGGGGATGCACAGCTGGCCGCCGTGGGTGTGGCCGGCGAGGACCAGGGGGTAGGCGTCCGCCGTGAAGGCGTCGAGCACCCGCAGGTAGGGGGCGTGCACCACGCCCATGGAGAAGTCGGCCGCGTCGGACGGGCCGCCGGCGACCCGCTGGTAGCGGTCCCGCTTGATGTGCGGGTCGTCGAGGCCGGTCAGCTCCAGCGACATGCCCTCGATCTTGAGGGTGCCCCGTGTGTTGGTGAGGTTCAGCCAGCCCGCGCCGTCGAAGCCGTCACGCAGGTCCTCCCACGGGTTGTGGAGGACGTTGACCGCGGGCGGGTTGCCGTTCAGGCCGTGGCTTCCGCTCATCCGCTCCAGCAGGTAGCGGGCGGGATTGCGCAGCCGCGGGCCGTAGTAGTCGTTGGAGCCGAAGACGTACGCCCCCGGGAACTCCATCAGCGGCCCCAGCGCGTCCAGGACCTCCGGGACGCCCTCCGGGTCGGACAGGTTGTCGCCCGTGTTGATCACGAAGTCGGGACGCAGGCCGGCCAGTGAGCGCAGCCAGCGCTGTTTCTTGCGCTGACCGCCCACCATGTGGATGTCGGAGACCTGGAGCACGCGCAGGGGACGCATGCCGGCGGGGAGGACGGGGACCGTCACTCGCCGCAGGCGGAAGGAGCGGACCTCGAAGCCCGCCGCGTAGACCAGTCCGGCGGCGCTGGCCGCCGCGACTCCCAGAGGTACTCCGTATCGCGCGCGCATACGTCCATCGTGTCAGACCCCGCCGGTGCCCCGTGCCCCACCGTCCCTTTAATGAACGGGCGTAGGGCGTGCGACACCTGCGACAATCACCCCATGACCACGCTCAAGTCGAAGCTGCAGGCAGACCTCAACGCCGCGATCAAGGGGCGCGACGAGCTCCGCTCCTCGACGCTCCGGCTGACCCTCTCCGCCATCACGAAGGAGGAGGTCGCGGGCAAGGAGAAGCGCGAGCTCTCCGACGACGAGGTCCTCAAGGTGATCACCAGGGAGGCGAAGAAGCGCCGTGAGGCCGCGGACGCCTTCGAGCAGGGTGGCCGCCCCGAGTCGGCCGAGCGGGAGAAGGCGGAGGGCGAGGTGCTCGCCGCGTACCTGCCGCAGCAGCTCAGCGACGAGGAGCTGCGCGGGATCGTCGGCCAGGCCGTCGAGGAGGCGAAGGCGGCCGGTGCCGAGGGGCCGCGGGCCATGGGCGCGGTCATGAAGATCGTCAACCCGAAGGTCGCCGGGCAGGCCGAGGGCGGCCGCGTCGCCGCCGTGGTCAAGCAGCTCCTGGCCGGCTGACCTCCACTTCGCAACCCGGCACCCGACCGGCCACCGGTAAACACAGGGGCGCCCTTCCCGTCGTACGACAGGAAGGGCGCCCTCGTTCGTGCCGTCAGCGGGCAAGCGGCCCGGGGCTGATCACCGGCTCAGCCCCGTCCCCCGTTCCCGTTGCCGCCGTTGCCTCCGTTGCCCTGTCCCTGGAAGAAGTTGTCCGGGATGGAGAAGGTGGGGTCCGGGAAGGTGTTGCCGCCGTCGTTCGTGCCGCCGTTGTTGTCGCCGTTGTTGCCGTTGTTGTCTCCGTTTTCGTCACCCTTGTCCTTGTGCTTCGGGGGGTCGGGGATGTTGACGAGGTTGAAGGACTCGGCGTTCTTGCCGGCGAGGGCGCCGGCCATGGCGTCCTTCCAGATCGGGCCCGGGACCTGACCGCCGTAGACCAGGTCGTGGTAGACGCCGCCGATGCTGATCTGCCGCATCTGGACCTTCTGGGTGGCACTGCCGACCCAGACGGCGCCCGACATGTTCGGGGTGTAGCCGACGAACCAGGCGTTCTTGCGCTCGTCCGTCGTACCCGTCTTACCGGCGCTCTCGCGGTCGGTGAGACCGGCCTCCTGCCCCGTACCGGAGTCGATCACTCCGCGCAGCAGGGTGTTGACGGTGTCCGCGGTCTTCTCGCTCATCGCCCGCGAGCACGTCGACTTCGGCACCTGCATCGACTTCTGCTCGTCGCCGACCTTCCGCGTGATCGACTCGATGGCGATCGGCGTGCAGTACATGCCGCGGGAGGCGAAGGCGGCGTACGCGCTCGCCATGGTCAGCGGGGACAGGCCCACCGAGCCGAGCGCGATGGCGGGCCGCTCCGGCAGCTTGGTGCCGTTGCCCTGCCTGACCTGGAGCTTGTCCGTCATGTTGACGACGGGGCACAGGCCGATGTCGGAGATCATCTGGACGAAGTAGGTGTTGACCGACTTGGCCATCGCCTCCTTCAGCCGGTACGGCCCGACCTCGGACTCGCTCTCGTTCGAGACCTTCTGCGCGCCCTGGTTGGTCCACGGCTTGTTCTCGCAGGTCTGGACGGGGCTCGGGTACTCCATCTCGTACGGCGAGGAGAACTCCTGGGTCGCCGGCCGGCCCTGCTCCAGCGCGGCCGCGGCCACGAACGGCTTGAACGTCGAACCCGTCGGGAAGCCGAAGTTGGAGCCGCCCATGGCCGCGTCGACCGAGTAGTTGTACTCCGTCTCGTTCTTGCTGTAGCCGTACGGCTTCGACTGGCCCATGCCGACGACCTTGCCGGTGCCGGGCTCCACCAGGGTGGCGGCGGCGGCGACCGAGTCGGACTTGTAGACGTGGTCCTTGAGCGAGGCCTGCACCGACGCCTGCGCCTGCGGGTCCAGCGTCGTACGGATCGTCAGACCGCCCCGGTTCCAGACCTTGGCGCGGGCCTCCTTGGTCTTGCCGAAGACCGGGTCGCTGAGGAAGACCTTCTCGACGTACTTGCAGAAGAAGCTGGCGCCGTTGACCGCCGTGATGCAGCCGTTCTTGGACTCGCTGACCTTCAGGCCGAGCGGTGACTGCTTCGCCTTGGCCGCGTCCGCCCGCGAGATGTCACCGACCTCGGCCATGCGCTCCAGCACCGTGTTGCGCCGCTTGGTGGCCTCGGCCTCGTCATTGACCGGGTCGTAGCGGCTCGGCGACTGCACGATGCCGGCGAGCAGAGCCGACTCCTGGAGGTTCAGGTCCTTGGCGTGCTTGGAGAAGTAACGCTCGGCGGCGGCCTCGACGCCGTACGCCTGCTCGCCGAAGAAGGTGATGTTCAGGTAGTTCTCGAGGATCTTCTTCTTGCCGAGTTCCTCTTCGACCTGGATCGCGTACTTCAGTTCCTTGATCTTGCGGCCGAGGGTCTGCTGCGTGGCCTGGGCGACCTTCGTCGGGTCGTCACCGGCCTCCTCGACGAAGACGTTCTTCACCAGCTGCTGGGTGAGCGTGGAGGCGCCCTCGGACACCCCGCCGCTCTGCGCGTTCTTGTTGAGGGCGCGCAGGACGCCCTTCAGGTCGATCGCGCCGTGCTGGTAGAAGCGCGCGTCCTCGATCGCGACGATCGCCTTCTGTATGAACGGCGACATGTCCTTGAGGCCGACCACCGTGCGGTCACGTGAGTAGACCGTGGCGATCTGATGGCCCTTGCTGTCGAGGATCGTGGTCCGCTGGCTCAGTGGCGGGCTCTTCAGGTTGGCCGGGATCTCGTCGAAGCCCTCGACCGATCCCTTGGCCGCGAGGCCCAGCGCACCGGCCGCGGGCAACGCGATGCCGGCCATCACGGCTCCCGCGAGCACACTGACACCGAGGAACTTCGCGGCCTGCTGCGTTGACGACAGACCACCGCCCGAGCGCTTCTTTGGCATGGGGGCAGCCTACGTTCTCATTCGCCGGACACGCGTATATGCCTTGGCCTAAGCTGCTCTCGACTGTCACAGCAGTAGGTCCACGTATCAATACGTCCGGCGAACCCGAATCGTTCCGGAGGTACCCCGATTTTTTTGGGGAGGGCGTGTCCGAATCCGCCTTGTGTGTCACCTGGCGCCCGTTGTGACGCAACATAACTGTCCCGTTTCGCCGGGAAGGTCATGTATGTCGCCAGCTCACTCCCCCGGGTGATCTGCCGCTTACCCATAGTCCGTTCGGGCCATTCAAGATTGGGCCCGAAGGGGGTGTTGCGCTGTCCCCGCCTTCCGTAACGTCCTCAACTGGCGGCGGTGAATATGCCGCTGCCGCCGTGGGGGAGCCTCGATTCGGGAGAGGACGGCGCCGGTATGGGCTGGGTAACCGACTGGAGTGCGCAGGCGGCCTGCCGCACTACCGATCCGGATGAACTGTTCGTTCAGGGAGCAGCGCAGAACAGGGCCAAGGCGGTGTGCACCGGATGTCCGGTTCGCACCGAGTGCCTGGCCGATGCGCTCGACAACCGCGTCGAGTTCGGCGTGTGGGGAGGCATGACGGAGCGGGAGCGCCGCGCACTGCTGCGCAGGCGGCCCACGGTGACGTCCTGGCGTCGGCTGCTCGAGACCGCGCGCACGGAGTACGAGCGCGGGGCCGGCATCCTGCCCCTCGACGACGACGAGATCTACGAGAACTACGCGGCGGTGGGCTGAGGGGAAAGCCTCCCGGCTCAGCCTCCGGCAGGCTCGGGCAGCTCCGGCCGCCCGGCCGCGAGCCGGTCGCCGATGTCCCGCAGTCCCGCGAGGTCGTGCACATCGCCCGGCAGCGCGGCCACTTCGGCCACGGCCACCTCGGGGTGGAGCGCGCTGAAGCGGTCACGCGTGCGCTGCTCACGCGAGAGCAGCCGCATGCGATCGGCATGCAGCCTCAGAAGGGCTGCGGTGAGCTGGGCGGGGGAGCCTGACTCGGACGCCGTGCCGTGTGCTGGATCGAGGCCGGGTTCTGCTTCCGGGCTGGGTGCTGATGCGGGGCCGGGTGCTGCTTCGGGCGCCCGACCCGGTGACGGACCGGATGCCGGCTCGGGTGCGGGCGGTTCTGAACTGCCGTACGTGTCGGGAGAGTTACGAAGTCCAGCTTTCCCGCCGTCCTGATCCACAATGCGGGGCTCTTCAAGATTTTCCGCGTCGTCGGATTCGTCGAGGTCAAGTGTCTCCGCGGCGGCCAGTGCCCGCTCGGCCGACAGCTGGACGGCGCCGCTGCCGTGGACCCGGTTGAGTACCAGGCCGGCCAGCGGCATGTCCTCGGCGGCCAGCCGCTGCACGAAGTACGCCGCCTCACGCAGCGCGTCCCGCTCGGGCGCCGCGACGACCAGGAACGCCGTGCCGGGCGCCTGGAGCAGTTTGAAGGTGGCGTCCGCCCGTGTGCGGAACCCGCCGAACGTGGTGTCCATCGCGGACACGAACGTCTGCACGTCCTTCAGGAGCTGGCCGCCGAGCAGCTTGCCCAGGGTGCCGGTCATCATCGACATCCCGACGTTCAGGAACTTCATGCCGGCCCGCCCGCCCAGCTTCGCCGGGGCGGTCAGCAACCGGATCAGCCGTCCGTCGAGGAAGGACCCGAGGCGCTTGGGCGCGTCCAGGAAGTCCAGCGCCGAGCGGGACGGCGGGGTGTCCACCACGATCAGGTCCCACTCGTCCCGCGCGCGCAGCTGCCCCAGCTTCTCCATCGCCATGTACTCCTGCGTGCCGGCGAAGCCGGCGGACAGCGACTGGTAGAAGGGGTTGGTCAGGATCGCTGCGGCCCGCTCGCGGTCGGCGTGCGCCTCGACGATCTCGTCGAAGGTCCGCTTCATGTCGAGCATCATGGCGTGCAGTTCGCCGGTAGCGGAGTCGTCGATGCCCTTCACCCGGCGCGGCACGTTGTCCAGCGAGTCGATGCCCATCGACTGCGCGAGCCGGCGGGCCGGGTCGATGGTGAGAACCACCACCTTGCGCCCCCGCTCGGCGGCGCGCAGCCCGAGCGCCGCCGCCGTCGTCGTCTTGCCGACCCCGCCGGAGCCGCAGCACACCACGATGCGGGTCTCCGGGTCGTCGATCAGCGGATCGAGGTCGAGCACGCGCGCGGGAGACAGGCGGCGGGCCGCGGAGTCCTGCGCGCGGGCCGGTTCCGGACGGCTCATGACATCCCCTGCTTCCCCTGCTGGTGCTGTCCGCTGTGCTGCTCGTGGTCCTGCTTCCGAAGGGTGAACGGCCTCATGCCGTGCCCTGGTTCCGCAGCTCGCCGGCCAGTGCGTACAGACCGGCCAGATCCATGCCCTCCGTCAGCAGGGGCAGTTCGTCCAGCGGCAGTCCCAGGTCACCGAGGACGGCCCGCTGCTCGTGCTCCAGCTCGTACCGCTCGGCGTACTCCTCGGCCTGCCGGAGCAGCGGGTCCACCAGCTTCTCGGCGTTCCCGCCCCGCCGGGCGCCGCCCAGCCCGGCCGCCGACAGCGACTTGGCGACGGCGGTGCGGGGCACATGGCGTACGAGTTCCAGATCGGCGGCGTCCAACACCTGCGGCCGCACCATGTTGACGATGATCCGCCCGACCGGCAGCCGCGCGGAGCGCAGTTCGGTGATCCCGTCCGCGGTCTCCTGGACGGGCATCTCCTCCAGCAGGGTCACCAGGTGCACGGCCGTCTGCGGCGACTTCAGCACCCGCATCACGGCCTGCGCCTGATTGTGTATCGGCCCGATCTTCGCCAGCCCGGCGACCTCGTCGTTGACGTTCAGGAAGCGGGTGATGCGCCCGGTGGGAGGCGCGTCCATGACGACATGGTCGTAGGCGAAACGTCCGGACTTGTCCTTTCTGCGCACCGCCTCGCACGCCTTGCCCGTGAGGAGTACGTCTCTGATCCCGGGCGCGACGGTGGTGGCGAAGTCGATCGCGCCGAGTTTCTTCAGGGCCCGTCCGGCGCTTCCCAGCTTGTAGAACATCTGGAGGTAGTCCAGAAGGGCCTGTTCCGCGTCTATGGCGAGGGCGTACACCTCCCCGCCCCCGGGAGCGACGGCGATCTTTCGCTCCTCATAAGGCAGCGCCTCCGTTTCGAAGAGCTGCGCGATGCCCTGCCGACCCTCCACCTCGACGAGAAGCGTCCGCTTCCCCTCGGTGGCGAGGGCCAGCGCGAGGGCGGCGGCGACCGTCGTCTTTCCGGTCCCGCCCTTGCCGCTGACGACCTGGAGCCTGCTCACGTCTTCGAGCCTAACCAGTCCGCGTCCGTGCCACGCGGGGGCCTGTGGACAACGTGGCTGCGGTCGGCCGTCGAGGCCACCCCGGCCAGCGGCTAAAGTCGGCCGCATGACCAAGTGGGAATACGCAACCGTGCCGCTGCTCGTCCATGCCACGAAGCAGATTCTGGACACCTGGGGCGAGGACGGCTGGGAGCTCGTCCAGGTCGTGCCCGGGCCGAACAACCCCGAGCAGCTCGTGGCCTACCTGAAGCGGGAGAAGCAGGCGTGAGCGCGGTCGAGGCGAAGCTGGCCGAGCTCGGCCTGACCCTGCCGTCGGTCGTGCCGCCGCTCGCCGCGTACCAGCCGGCCGTCCGATCCGGCGTGTACGTGTACACCTCGGGCCAGCTGCCCATGGTGGAGGGCAAGCTTCCGGTCACCGGCAAGGTGGGCGCCGAGGTCACCCCCGAGGAGGCCAAGGAGCTGGCGCGTACCTGCGCGCTGAACGCCTTGGCCGCCGTCAAGTCGGTGGCCGGCGACCTGGACCGCATCGCGCGCGTGGTGAAGGTCGTCGGCTTCGTCGCCTCGGCCTCGGACTTCACCGGCCAGCCCGCCGTGGTGAACGGCGCCAGCGAACTGCTCGGCGAGGTCCTCGGCGACAAGGGCGTGCACGCCCGCAGCGCGGTCGGTGTGGCCGTACTGCCGCTGGACGCGCCGGTGGAGGTCGAGATCCAGGTGGAGCTCACCGGGGCCTGAGCGGCTGCCGAGCGTGGCCCGATCGGGCTCTGACCGGGGCTCCGTCGCGCTGGGGGAGGATCACCGCCGCCCCTCGAACATCGGCGCGCCACGGGATAGCCTCCGAGCATGGCGAACGGGCAGTGGTATCCCCAGGAGTGGCCGGACCGCATCCGCGCGCTGACGGACGGCGCCCTCACCCCGGTCACCCCCAGGCGGGCGGCCACCGTCATGCTCCTCAAGGACACCGACGGCGGCCCGGTCGTCCACATGCTGCGCAGACGCGCCTCCATGGCCTTCGCCGGAGGCGCGTACGCGTATCCCGGCGGAGGCGTCGACCCGCGCGACGACGACCATCACGTCCGCTGGGCGGGTCCCCCGCGCGCGTGGTGGGCGGACCGGCTCGGCGTCGGCGGGGCGGAGGCCCAGGCGATCGTCTGCGCGGCCGTCCGGGAGACGTACGAGGAGGCGGGCGTCCTGCTCGCCGGCCCGACCGCCGACTCCGTGGTCGGCGACACGACGGGGGAGGACTGGGAGGCGGACCGCGCCGCGCTGGTCGCCCGCGACCTGTCCTTCGCCGAGTTCCTCGACCGGCGCGGACTGGTCCTGCGCTCGGACCTGCTCGGCGCCTGGACCCGCTGGATCACCCCCGAGTTCGAGGCCCGCCGCTACGACACCTGGTTCTTCGTGGCCGCCCTCCCCGAGGGCCAGCGCACCCGCAACGCCTCCACGGAGGCCGACCGCACGGTGTGGATCCGGCCCGAGGACGCGGCCGCCGGGTACGACAGGGGCGAGCTGCTGATGCTGCCGCCCACCATCGCGACCCTGCGCCTGCTGATCCCGTACGGCACGGCCGCCGAGGCGCTCACCGCGGCCCCCGCGCGCGATCTGACCCCTGTCCTGGCGCGGGCCCGGCTGGAGGGCGACGAGATCGTCCTGTCCTGGCCCGGGCACGACGAGTTCACCAAGCACATCCCGACCGGTGGAGCCCCCGCATGACGGACGCAGCAGCCCTTCCCGGACGGCCGCGCGACGGCGCCCTGTCGGGGCCCGCCACCGCGCGCGCGGTGAACGTCCTGGCGCCCAACGCCTCCCCGATGACCCTGGACGGGACGAACACCTGGATCCTGTCCGAGCCGGGTTCCGAGCTCGCGGTCGTGGTGGACCCGGGCCCACTGGACGAGGGACACCTCGCCAACGTCGTCGACACCGCCGAGAAGGCCGGCAAACGCGTCGCCCTGACCCTGCTGACGCACGGCCACCCGGACCACGCCGAGGGCGCCGTACGCTTCGCCGCGCTGACCAGCACGAAGGTGCGGGCGCTCGACCCGGCGCTGCGGCTCGGCGACGAGGGGCTCGCCGCCGGGGACGCGGTCGGCGTCGGCGGCCTGGAGCTGAGGGTCGTTCCCACGCCGGGGCACACGGCGGACTCCCTGTCCTTCCACATTCCGGCCGACCGTGCGGTCCTGACCGGCGACACCGTCCTCGGCCGCGGTACGACGCTCGTGGCGCACCCAGACGGCCGCCTCGGCGACTATCTGGACACGCTGCGGCGGCTGCGGTCCCTGACGGTCGACGACGGCGTCCACACCGTGCTGCCCGGCCACGGGCCCGTCCTGGAGGACGCGCAGGGCGCCGTCGAGTTCTACCTCGCCCACCGCGCCCACCGCCTCGCACAGGTCGAGACCGCCGTGGAGGACGGCCACCGCACCCCGTCCCAGGTCGTCGCACACGTGTACGCGGACGTGGACCGCTCCCTGTGGCCGGCGGCGGAACTGTCGGTGCGCGCCCAACTGGAGTACCTGGAAGAACACGGCCTCATCTGACCAAGCCCGCCGGGCGGGGCAGCAGGGGAGGGCGAGGTCCCCGTCGGTCTCCTGCGCGGTGGCGGCCACAGGCCGGAAGGCGTGCCCTACGCGCGCGTGCCTCGGGGTCGGTGCCGTGCGGCCGGTCTGCGGCACGGCTCCGGGCGGCCTGGCGCGATTCCGTACGACCACGGGTGCCGGGCCGCTCCGGAGGGTGCCGGCCCTCTACGCGCGCGGGCGCGACGGCGCGCGGCGGCCCTGGAGGGCGGCCACACGCGCCGGACCCGGGTCAGCGCGAGCGCTTCGCCAGTCGCTCCACGTCCAGCAGGATGACCGCGCGCGCCTCCAGGCGGAGCCAGCCGCGCTGCGCGAAGTCGGCCAGCGCCTTGTTCACGGTCTCGCGGGACGCGCCGACCAGCTGGGCCAGCTCCTCCTGCGTGAGGTCGTGGACGACGTGGATGCCTTCCTCCGACTGCACGCCGAAGCGGCGGGACAGGTCGAGGAGGGCGCGGGCCACGCGGCCCGGGACGTCCGAGAAGACGAGGTCCGACATGGCGTCGTTGGTCTTGCGCAGCCGGCGTGCGACGGCGCGCAGCAGGGCGGTCGCCACCTCGGGCCGGGCGTTCAGCCAGGGCTGGAGGTCGCCGTGGCCGAGGGCGAGGAGCTTGACCTCGGTCAGCGCGGTGGCGGTCGCCGTGCGCGGGCCGGGGTCGAACAGCGACAGTTCGCCGATGAGTTCGCCCGGGCCGACCACGGCCAGCATGTTCTCGCGGCCGTCCGGGGACGTGCGGTGAAGCTTCACCTTGCCCTCGGTGACGACGTAGAGCCGGTCACCGGGGTCGCCTTCGTGGAACAGCGAGTCTCCGCGGGCGAGGGTCACCTCACTCATGGAGGCGCGGAGCTCCGCGGCCTGCTCGTCGTCGAGAGCAGCGAAGAGCGGATTGCGCCGCAGAACGTCGTCCACGAGTTCTCTCCTTGTCGACCTGCTCAGGGGATCTTGTCCCCGCTACCAGGGGACCGTGTTCCCCATTTTGCCGGACGGTCCAAACAGTGTGATCTGTCACAAGGATGCCGCACAGGTGTCCCGGGGTAAGCGGCAGGGGTCCAATTGGGGGCCGATCTTCAGGGTCCGAGGCGGATGTCAGTGCCGGGCTCTAGGCTGGCCGGGTGTCCAAATCGCCGGTGGGAGCACAGACCGAGGGGGCTGAGCGGGTGGTTGTACGTCGCGATTCCGCTGTGGGCGAACAGGCCCCCGGTGGTGGCGGGAAAACGGCAAAAGCAGCAAAGAAGGCGCCGGTGGCCCCGAGGAAGAAGGCAGTTCCGGCGGAGAAGGCGACCCCGGTGAAGAAGGCAGCCTCGGTGAAGAAGGCGGCCCCGGTGAAGAACGCGGCCGCAGTGAAGAACGCGGCCGCGGCGAAAAGTGCGGCCTCCGTGAAGAAAGCGGCCCCGGCGAAGTCGACGACGCCCGCCAAGACGCGCACGCCCGCCAGGACGGAAACCCCGGCGAAGGCGCGAACCCCTCTGAAGGACGAGTCCCGTACCGCACTCGTCCGCCGGGCCCGCCGCATCGACCGCGAGCTCGCCGAGGTGTACCCGTACGCCCACCCGGAGTTGGACTTCGAGAACCCCTTCCAGCTGATCGTCGCCACGGTGCTGTCCGCGCAGACCACCGACCTGCGGGTCAATCAGACGACGCCCGGTCTCTTCGCCAAGTACCCCACCCCCGAGGACCTGGCCGCGGCCGACCCGGAGAAGGTCGAGGAGATCCTCCGGCCCACCGGGTTCTTCCGGGCCAAGACCCGGTCCGTCATAGGGCTGTCCAAGGCGCTGGTGGAGGAGTTCGGCGGCGAGGTGCCCGGCCGGCTGGAGGACCTCGTCAAGCTGCCCGGCGTCGGCCGCAAGACCGCCTTCGTCGTGCTCGGCAACGCCTTCGGCCGCCCCGGCATCACCGTGGACACACACTTCCAGCGGCTGGTGCGGCGCTGGCGGTGGACCGAGGAGACCGAGCCCGACAAGATCGAGACCGCCGTCGGCGCGCTCTTCCCCAAGACCGACTGGACGATGCTCTCCCACCACGTCATCTTCCACGGCCGCCGCATCTGCCACGCCCGCAAACCCGCCTGCGGAGCCTGCCCCATCGCCCCGCTGTGCCCCGCGTTCGGCGAGGGCGAGACGGACCCGGAGAAGGCGAGGAAGCTGCTCAAGTACGAGAAGGGCGGCTTCCCGGGCCAGCGCCTCAAGCCCCCGCAGTCGTACCTCGACGCCGGCGGCAGGCCCGCCCCTCCGCTGGGGGCGGGATGACGGAACGATCTCCGTGGGGCCGGGCGTTGAGCGAGAGAGAACGGGGGTGGAGATGACGCGAGCGAGCCATACCCAGGGCGGCCCGGTGACACTCAGCAAGGAGGGCCTGCCCGCCTGGCTGGACCCGGTGGCGCACGCCGCCGAGACGGTGGAGCCGTTGCAGCTCAGCCGTTTCCTGCCCCCGGCGGACGGCGCGGGGCGCCAGTCGGCCGTCCTCATCCTGTTCGGTGAGGGCGAGCGCGGCCCCGAGCTGCTGCTCATGGAGCGGGCCACCTCCCTGCGTTCCCACGCCGGCCAGCCGTCCTTCCCCGGCGGAGCCCTCGACCCGGAGGACGGCGACCCGAAGGCCGACGGCACACTGCGGGCGGCCCTGCGCGAGGCCGAGGAGGAGACCGGGCTCGATCCGAGCGGCGTCCAGCTGTTCGGCGTGCTGCCCGCGCTGTACATCCCGGTCAGCGGGTTCGTCGTGACGCCCGTCCTGGGCTGGTGGCGCGAGCCCAGCCCGGTCGCAGTCGTCGATCCCAACGAGACCGCCCGCGTCTTCACCGTCCCCGTGGCCGATCTCACGGATCCCGCCAACCGGGCGACCACCGTGCACCCCAGCGGTCACCGGGGCCCGGCATTCCTGGTCGAATCGGCCCTCGTGTGGGGCTTCACGGCGGGCGTGATCGACCGCCTGCTGCACTTCGCGGGCTGGGAGCGCCCCTGGGACCGTGAGAAGCAGGTCCCGCTCGACTGGCGGTCATGACAGGCTGTCTGCCGTGTGTGTCTTTCCGGGGGATGCTGCGTCCGTGTGCCGCTTCGCGGTGGGCCGGTCCCCCGGCCGACCAGAGGTGACCGCGAAGTGATGAGGCGAGGCTCGAACCGGTGAACGTGCTCGACATCCTTTTGCTGGTCGCCGCCGTGTGGTTCGCGGTCGTCGGTTATCGCCAGGGCTTCGTCGTCGGCATCCTGTCGGTGATCGGTTTCCTGGGCGGCGGTCTCGTCGCCGTGTACCTCCTGCCCGTGGTCTGGGACGCACTGACCGACAACGCCGAGGTCAACACGACCGCCGCCGTCATAGCGGTGGTCGTCGTCATCGTCTGCGCCTCCGTCGGCCAGGCCCTGACCACGCATCTGGGCAACAAGCTGCGCCGGCACATCAGTTGGTCCCCGGCCCGCGCCCTCGACGCGACCGGCGGGTCCCTGGTCAACGTCGTCGCGATGCTCCTCGTGGCCTGGCTGATCGGCTCCGCGCTCGCGGGCACCACCCTGCCGACGCTCGGCAAGGAGGTCCGCAGCTCCAAGGTGCTGACCGGGGTCGCCCGGGCGCTGCCCGACCAGGCCGACACCTGGTTCACGGACTTCTCCTCCGTCCTCGCGCAGAACGGCTTCCCGCAGGTCTTCAGCCCGTTCGCGAACGAGCCGATCACCGACGTTCAGCCGCCCGACCCGGCCCTCGCCGACAGCGCGGTGGCCTCCCGCGCGCAGCGCTCCATCGTCAAGGTCATGGGCACCGCGCAGAGCTGCGGCAAGGTCCTGGAAGGCACCGGTTTCGTCTTCGGCTCACGCCGCGTCATGACCAACGCGCACGTCGTGGGCGGTGTCGACGAACCCACCGTCCAGATAGGCGGAGAGGGCCGGAAGTACGACGCCACGGTCGTCCTCTACGACTGGCGCCGCGACATCGCCGTACTCGACGTACCGGATCTCACCGCGCCCGCCCTGCGGTTCTCGTCCGCGGACGCGGCCGGCAACGACAGCGCCATCGTGGCGGGCTTCCCGGAGAACGGGTCGTACGACGTCCGCGCCGCGCGCGTCCGCGGCCGCATCAAGGCCAGCGGGCCGGACATCTACCGCCGCAGCACCGTGCGCCGTGACGTCTACTCGCTGTACGCGACCGTGCGCCAGGGCAACTCCGGCGGTCCGCTGCTCACCCCGCAGGGCAAGGTGTACGGCGTGGTGTTCGCGAAGTCGCGCGACGACGCCGACACCGGTTACGCGCTGACCGCCGACGAGATCCGGGAGGACATCGTCAAGGGTCGCACCGCGAACCAGCAAGTGGACAGCGACAGCTGCGCGTTGTGATCCGGGCCGGGTCAGCCTCGCGGATGACGCAGGCGTACCGAGACCCAGCGGGCCCGGCGACGCAGGATGCGCGGGATTCCGACGCGGAGATCCGTGCCCGTCAGTTGCGGGGCACCGCCTCGATGGTGGGAACTCAGGCCACCGCCCGAGCGCCGATTGCGTGCCGCGTCACTGTAGTCGTGCGTCCAGCCCATACCCCGACGTCTGCCCCCGCCCCAAGGTCGATAACCGCCCCGCAGGCGGCCAATTGGCCTATGCGCCGGGCAAGTGGCCGTTCGTAGGACAGGTGTTCCCGTCCATGGATACCGGGCGCGTCCACCCGGTCACCGATCGGGCTCGGGGTCCTTCAGCCAGTTGACGAGTTCGGTGGAGAACGCCACCGGATCCTCCTCGTGCGGGAAGTGGCCGAGCCCGTCGAACAGCCGCCAGCGGTACGGCGCTTCGACGTACTCCCCGGAGCCGGCCGCGCTCCTGGTGCGCATCACGGGATCGAGCGAGCCGTGCAGGTGGAGGGTCGGCACCCGCACCGGGCGCTTCATCCGGCGGTTGAACTGGATGCCGTCGGGACGCGCCATCGACCGCACCATCCAGCGGTACGGCTCGATCGAGCAGTGCGCCGTGGAGGGGATGCACATCGCGCGGCGGTACGTCTCGACCGCCTCCTCGTCCAGCAGGCCGGGCCCCGACCAGTCCCGCAGCAGCCGGGCCACCAGCGCGCCGTCGTCGGCGAGGAGCCGGCGCTCCGGCAGCCAGGGCCGCTGGAACCCCCAGATGTAGGAACCCGCGGAGGTCTGCTTGACGTCGGAGAGCATCGCCGAGCGCCAGCGCCGGGGATGCGGCATGGAGGAGACCGCGAGCCGCCGCACCAGCTTGGGGCGCATCACGGCCGCCGTCCACGCCAGGTATCCGCCCAGGTCGTGGCCGACCAGCGCGGCGTCCGGCTCACCCAGCGAGCGGATCACGCCGGTGACGTCGAGGGCGAGGTTGGCCGGGTCGTAGCCGCGCGGGGTGCGGTCGCTGCCGCCGACGCCCCGCAGGTCCATGGCGACGGCCCTGAATCCCGCGTCGGCCAGCGCCACCATCTGGTGCCGCCAGGCCCACCAGAACTGCGGGAAGCCGTGCAGCAGCAGCACCAGCGGCCCGTCCCCGAGCTCGGCGATGTGGAAGCGGGCGCCGTTGGCGGCGACGTCCCGGTGGGTGACCTCCTGCCCACCGGGGAGGTCGATGCGTACGACCGAGGCAGGCTGCGCCCAGGGGGCGGCGGGATCCGTCATGAGGTCGAGCGTGCCACAGCCTCGATGGCCTCGCGGCCACGGTCCTGCGGCAGCTCCGGCCGCGGATGCGGCTTGGCCTTCTGGAGCACGCCCGCCGTCTCCTTCACCGAGGCGGCGACCTTCTGCGGGCCCTGGCCCTTCTTGGCCTTCTTCGCGAAGACGACGCCGACCAGCGCGAGGAGACCGGCGACGAGCACGTTCGCCGCGAAGGACAGCAGGAAGCAGACCGCGAGGTTCCAGTCGCTCCAGGTCCGGATGCCGTACGCCAGCGCGAAGTTCAGCATCGGCAGGGAGAACACCAGGACCGCGCCGGCCAGCGAGAACGCGCCGCCGCTCGTCGCGCCCCGCTTGACGTCCTGTTTCAGCTGCGCCTTGGCCAGCGCGATCTCGTCGTGCACCAGCGCCGACATCTCGGTCGTCGCCGAGGCGAACAGCTGGCCGATGCTGCGTTCTGCGCCGACCGGGCTGCCGTCGGGTGCGCTCATCGCGGTCTCCCTCATCTGCCTGACTTCTGCGTGACTTCCGCGTGCCCGCGGACGTGTTCTTTTGTACCGTCCCGTCAGATCATGCCGGACTGTCGCCGTCCTCGCCTGCCCCGCCCGTCACTTCGGCAAGCCCGTGGCGCGCGGCGGCCTCCCGTTCCGCCGTCCTGAGGGCGGCGATCCGACGGTGCTCGGCGGCCTTGCGCTCGTGGATGTCGGCCATCCGCAGGTGGTACGCCGGGTCGTGTTCCTCGTAGATGTCCGGGATCCCGTCGAGGTCCTCGTCGCGCTCCTCCGCCTCGCACATCCTGCGGTACTTGGCGTTCCGGATCTTCAGTACGACGGTCGCCAGGACGGCCGCGACGAGCGACCCGGTCAGCACGGCGGCCTTGACCTCACCCGTCAGTACGGCGTCGCCGGCGAAGGCGAGTTCCCCGATCAGCAGGGAGACCGTGAAGCCGATGCCGGCCAGGGTCGCCACCGCGAAGACGTCCGCCCATTCGAGGTCGTCGCTGAGCGAGGCCCGGGTGAAACGGGCCGTCAGCCAGGTCCCGCCGAAGATGCCGATCGTCTTGCCGACGACGAGCCCGAGGACCACGCCGAGCGTCTCCGGCCTGCCGAACACATCGCCCAACGCGCCGCCGGAGATCGCCACACCGGCGCTGAACAGGGCGAACAGCGGCACGGCCAGGCCCGCCGACAGGGGGCGCACGAGGTGCTCGACGCGCTCGCCGGGGGAGTGCTCCTCCTGCTGCGGCCCGCTCGGACCGGTGACCTCGCGGGTGGTGCAGCGCAGCATGAGGCCCATGGCCACGCCGGCGATGGTGGCGTGGATGCCGCTGTTGTACATCAGCCCCCAGATGACGAGGGCGAGCGGCACGTACACGTACCAGCCGCGCACGCCCTTGCGCAGCAGCAGCCAGAAGACGACGAGACCGGCGACGGCGCCGCCGAGCGCGGCGAAGTGGATGGTGTCGGTGAAGAACACCGCGATGATCAGGATCGCGAAGAGGTCGTCGACGACGGCGAGGGTCAGCAGGAAGGCGCGCAGCGCGCTCGGCAGCGAGGTGCCGATCACGGCGAGCACGGCCAGCGCGAACGCGATGTCCGTCGCGGTGGGCACCGCCCAGCCCCCGAGTGAGCCGCCGCCGGCAAGGTTGACGACGGTGTAGACGAGTGCCGGTACGGCCATGCCGCACAGCGCGGCCACCACGGGCAGGGCGGCGGCCCTCGGGTCGCGCAGGTCACCTGCGACGAGTTCCCGCTTCAGCTCGATACCGGCGACGAAGAAGAACACCGCGAGGAGCCCGTCGGCGGCCCAGTGCGCGACGGACAGATGCAGGCCGAGCGCCTCGGGGCCGAAGTGGAGGTGGCTGACGGTCGCGTAACTGTCGCCGAAATCGGGCACGTTCGCCCAGGTCAGCGCGGCGATGGTGGCGATGAGCAGCAGCACACCGCCGACGGTCTCGGTGCGCAGCGCGTCCGCCACGAAGTTCCGCTCGGGCAGGGACAGTCGTCCGAGAACGCTGCGGGAAGGGGAGGAGCGGGGGGCGGTCACGGGCGAGACCTCCAGTCGGTGGGCAGCACGCATCACATGCCGACCAGACTTCCCGGCGCACCTTTTTTATCGCTCTTGCTTTGTTTAGTTTACCTAAGGTGCGCGGGAAGGCGCGGGGAGGAACCCGGCAATTCTCTCATCAGGGCAGGCCATGGGCGCCGAAAAGGCACCCGGCGTGCTGATCGCCGGGTGCCCCGGAGGGCCGCACACAGTCCTCGTGCGCGGCTCTCGTGCGCTGCTCCTGTGCTCAGTCCTCGCTGCCCGCGCTCGGGAGGTTGGTCTGGATGAGGTCCATGACCGTCGAGTCGGTCAGCGTGGTGACGTCACCGAGCTCACGGTTCTCCGCCACGTCCCGCAGCAGGCGGCGCATGATCTTTCCGGACCGGGTCTTCGGCAGTTCCGCGACCGGCAGGATCCGCTTGGGCTTGGCGATCGGGCCGAGGGTGGCGCCGACGTGGTTGCGCAGATCGGCGACGAGTCCCTCGTCCTCGGCGTTCGCCGTGCCGCGCAGGATGACGAAGGCCACGATGGCCTGCCCGGTCGTCTCGTCCGCCGCGCCGACCACGGCCGCCTCGGCGACCGACGGGTGCGAGACGAGCGCCGACTCGACCTCGGTGGTGGAGATGTTGTGGCCCGACACGAGCATCACGTCGTCGACGCGCCCGAGGAGCCAGATGTCACCGTCGTCGTCCTTCTTCGCCCCGTCGCCGGCGAAGTAGCGGCCTTCGAAGCGTGACCAGTAGGTGTCGAGGAACCGCTGGTCGTCGCCCCAGATCGTGCGCAGCATGGAGGGCCACGGCTCGGTCAGGACCAGGTAGCCGCCACCGCCGTCGGGCACCTCGTTCGCCTCGTCGTCCACGACGGTGGCGGAGATGCCGGGCAGCGGTGTCTGCGCGGAGCCGGGCTTGGTGGCGGTGACGCCCGGCAGCGGCGAGATCATCATCGCGCCGGTCTCGGTCTGCCACCAGGTGTCCACGATGGGGGTGCGGTCGGCGCCGATGTGCTTGCGGTACCACATCCACGCCTCGGGGTTGATGGGTTCGCCGACGGATCCGAGGACGCGCAGCGACGACAGGTCGAACTTCGCGGGTATGTCGTCACCCCACTTCATGAAGGTGCGGATGGCCGTGGGCGCCGTGTAGAGGATGGTGACGCCGTACTTCTGCACGATCTCCCAGAAGCGGCCCTGGTGCGGGGTGTCCGGGGTGCCTTCGTACATGACCTGCGTCGCGCCGTTGGCCAGCGGCCCGTACACGATGTAGGAGTGGCCGGTCACCCAGCCGACGTCGGCGGTGCACCAGTAGACGTCGGTCTCCGGCTTGAGGTCGAAGACCGCGTGGTGGGTGTACGCCGTCTGTGTGAGGTAGCCGCCGGAGGTGTGCAGGATGCCCTTCGGCTTACCCGTGGTGCCCGAGGTGTAGAGGATGAACAGCGGGTGCTCCGCCTCGAACGCCTCCGGCGTGTGCTCGGCGGACTGCCGGTCGACGATCTCGTGCCACCACGCGTCCCGCTCGTCGTTCCAGGCGACGTCCTGGCCCGTACGGCGGACCACGAGCACGTGCTCGACGTTGCCCGCCTTCTCGACGGCGTCGTCGACGGCCGGCTTGAGCGCCGAGGGCTTGCCGCGCCGCCAGCCGCCGTCGGAGGTGATGACGACCTTGGCGTCCGCGTCCTTGATCCGGGTGGCGAGCGCGTCCGCGGAGAAGCCGCCGAAGACGACGGAGTGCGCCGCCCCGATGCGGGCGCAGGCGAGCATCGCGACCGCGGTCTCGGGGATCATCGGCATGTAGACGGCGACCCGGTCGCCCTTGCGCACCCCGAGTTCCAGCAGCGCGTTGGCCGCCCTGGAGACCTCGTCCTTGAGTTCGGCGTAGGTGATGGCGCGGCCGTCGCCGGGCTCTCCCTCGAAGTGGATGGCGACCCGGTCCCCGTTGCCCGCCTCCACGTGACGGTCGACGCAGTTGTACGCGACGTTGAGCTCGCCGTCCTTGAACCACTTCGCGAACGGTGGGTTCGACCAGTCCAGGGTCTCGGCCGGCTCCTTGGCCCAGGTCAGCCGACGGGCCTGCGCGGCCCAGAAACCGAGCCTGTCAGCCTTGGCCTGCTCATACGCCTCCGCCGTGACGTTGGCGTTCGCCGCCAGGTCGGCGGGGGGTGCGAACCTGCGCTCTTCCTTGAGCAGGTTGGCCAGGCTTTCGTTGCTCACGGCATCTGCCTTTCCCGGGGTGTCCGTTGTGTCCCAGGCCACAGCTCATCAGACCGGGGGGTCCGATGACAAGGGTCGACCGACGATTGGTTTAGACCTCTGCTTCCTGAGTTGCCGTGCTGGTCTCCGTGGCCGGAGTCAATGGTTCCCACGGACGCCGGTCAGCCGGAGTTCAGCCCCGGGTGCGCCTTTCCGCCCCGTTCCTCGCGTTCGGGCCGTCGGCGGGGGCGCTCGTGAGGGGGCGCGTGCTGGGCGGCGGGGGCGGCACGGCCTGGCCGGGGCCGGCCCGAGGTCACGGGAAAGGTGCCGTGACCTCGAGCGCGGCCCCGGGCCGGACGAGGCATTGTTCACACGGGCAGGTCGGCCGCCCGGACGTGGTCGAACAGTTTGCCCTCGTCCGCCTCGGCGAGCAGGTACGCCTGGGCCTCACCCACGTGGAAGTACATCCCGTGGAGCTCCAGCTCACCCTCCCGCAGCGCCCTGGCCACCGACTCGTGGGCGCGCAGGTGCTCCAACTGCTGGACCACGTTGGTCAGACAGAGCTGCTCGACCGCGTCGGCGGGTGCCCGCCCGGCCAGTCCGGCCCACGGCCGGCTGTCGTCGGCCATGCGCTCCAGGCTGGGCAGCCCGTGTCGCAGCCACCGCTTCAGCGGGGTCTGCACGCCGCCCGGCTCGGAGGAGAGCAGCGCCTGCATGGCCCCGCATCCGGAGTGCCCGCACACCGTGATGGAGCGCACCTTGAGCACGTCCACCGCGTATTCGAGGGCCGCGCCCACCGAGTCGTCCCCGCTCTCCTGGCCGGGCGGCGGAACGAGGTTGCCCACGTTGCGCACCACGAAGAGGTCCCCGGGTCCGCTGGAAGTGATCATCGACGTGACCAGCCGTGAGTCGGCACAGGTGAGGAAGAGCTGAGTGGGCTGCTGCCCCTCGCGCGCCAGCCGCGCCAGCTCGCCCCGGACCAGGGGCGCGGTGTTGCGGTGGAACGCGCTGATGCCTCGGGCCAGTTCGTCCCCGCCGGACCCGCGGCCGGTCGCGGACTCGCCGATCCCGCCGATGCCGCAGGGCTTACGGGACTGGTCGGGCCCGCCAGACGTGCCGGACGTGCTGATGTGCTCGGGTCTGCCGATCGCGTCGGTCTCGGTGTCGGCTGCTGCCGCACTGTTCAGTTGTGCGCCGGGTGGTGGTGCGAGCTGCGGGAGGTCGCACTGGTGGTTGCGCCACGGCGTCCAGGGGCTGCACCGGCAGTCCCCCAGGGGGATCACCTCCGCCGGAACGAGGCCGAGGGCGTGGGAGAGGTCGAGGGCGTGGGCGTGGGAGGACGCCGGCTCGCTGTCCCGCCTCCCGGGGTGGCGGCCGGTCAGCTCGACCGACCCGCTCTGCGCGATGTGCGTGTTCTGCCAGTCGTGCAGTGCCTCGTAGGCCGCGTGGTCCATGAACGATCCGTCCAACTCCACGACGGCGTGGGTCCCCTGAGGCACGAGATGCAGGGCCCGGCTGAGCCGCGGCACGGCGAGGAACGTCAACTGGCCTCGTACGTGGACGTAGTGGGCTCCTTCCTTCTCCTCATGCGTGATCCGGGTGTGGGCGAGGCGGTTCAGGGCGACGGAGACCGCGACGGCGATGCCCAGCGTCACGCCTTCCAGGACGCCGAGGAACACCACGCCGAGTGTGGTGACGACGTAGACGAGCACTTCTCGGTGGCGGGTCACCGTACGGATGTGGTGCAGGGACACCATCTGGATGCCGACGGCCATCACCAGGGCGGCGAGCGAGGCGAGCGGGATGAACTCGAGGACCGGGACCATCAGCAGTGCGGCGACTACTACGAGAACGCCGTGCAGCATCGTGGAGTTCCGGCTCACCGCACCCGCGTTCACATTCGCGGAACTCCTTACGGCGACCCCGGCCACCGGAAGGCCGCCGAGCGCGCCGGAGACGATGTTGGCGGCGCCCTGGCCGAACAGCTCGCGGTTCAGGTCGGACCGGCCGACCCGGGCGGACAGGCCCGGCCTCCCGGCCGCCAACTTGTCCACGGCGACCGCGCCGAGCAGTGACTGCACACTGCACACCAGCGTGGTGGTGAGCACGGCGGCGGCGACGCCGAGCACCGGCCCCTCGGGCAGCCCGGCCAGGGCATGGCTGCTCCAGGAGGGCAGATCGACCTTGGGCAGCGTGAGCCCGGCGAGCGAGACGGCCAGGGTCGCGCCGGCGACGGCGACGAGCGCGGCCGGAACCCTGCGCAGGAGCCGTCCGACCCGCCCGGGAATCCGTGGCCAAAGCAGCAGCAGGGCCAGCGTCAGCACGCTCGCCGAGACGGCGGCGGGCTGCAAGTCGGCCAACTGGCGGGGCAGCGAAATCAGGTTGTCGAGGACGGAGCTCTGCGGGGTGCCGCCCAGGACGATGTGCAGTTGGGCGACGGCGATGGTGACGCCGATGCCGGCGAGCATCCCGTGCACGATTGCGGGGCTGACGGCGAGGGCCGTACGGGCCACCCGCAGACACCCGAGGCCGATCTGGGCGAGCCCGGCGAGGACGGTGATGGCGCACGTCGTTCGCCACCCGTAGTGGTGGATGAGGTCGGCGGTGACGACTGTGAGGCCGGCGGCGGGTCCGCTGACCTGGAGCGGGGCGCCGCCGAGCCGCCCGGCGACGAGCCCTCCGACGGCGGCCGCCACGAGGCCCGCCTGGAGGGGGGCACCGGTGGCGAGGGCGATGCCGAGGGACAGCGGGAGTGCGATCAGGAAGACGGCGATCGAGGCCGACAGGTCGGCGCCCTCGACGCGGAAACGCCGGGGCGGAGCCGGTGGCGGGCTGTGGGACGAGGGGGTGCGCTCGGTCCGACTCGGGTCGGTGGTGCGGGTGGGGACGCAGGCAGACATGGTTCCCGTCTCCTCCGGGGCAGCGCGGTCGCGGATCAGGTGGTCCCCCGCCCGTGACGGGGGGTCGGGTCGCGGCCGTGGGGTCACGGCATGCAGCGGCGGGATGAATTGACGCTCAGTAAATGGATCGTAATGCAGAGTAAAGCAATGGCATAGACTTAATGCGCAAATGGGGTAACGAAGCACCCATTAGGGTGAGGCGGTTATTTCATCGGCTTGTCGTACTAATTCCTTCTCGGTCCCGTGCGACCTTGGCGGCGCTGTCGGCCCACCGCGGCAGACGGCACCAGAGAACGCCCTCACCGGCGTTGGCCTGAGAGAAGGAAGAAGGTGGGCGGAACATGGCCGCCACCCAGAGGTTCGCCGCGGGCGCCGTGGTCGCCGCGGTCTGTGCGGTGTCGCTCGCCGGCTGCGCGATCGGCACCGACGCTTCCAAGACAGGGGCCTCCGGCCCGCAGAAGGCGAAGCCGGCCCCCGCGCCGAAGAGCGTGATGCGCCTGATCGGCGACGGCTCCACCGCGTACACCGGAGCGCAGCCCCACCTGCCCAGAGCCGAGCGCCTCAAGCCCGGTCAACGGCCCCCGCAGTTCGTGGTCTTCTCGTGGGACGGCGCCGGCGAGGACAGCCAGCGGCTCTTCTCCCACTTCCGCAAGGTCGCGCAGGCGAACAACGCGACCATGACGTACTTCCTCAGCGGCGTCTACATGCTGCCGGAGGCCAAGCGAGACCTGTACCGGCCGCCGCAGCACTCCCCGGGCCGCTCGGACATCGGCTTCAACGACGAGCAGGGCATCTCCGACACCGTGAAGCAGCTGCGCCTGGCGTGGCTGGAGGGCAACGAGATCGGTACCCACTTCAACGGCCACTTCTGCGGCAAGAACGGCGGAGTGGGCGAGTGGTCGGTGGACGACTGGAAGGACGAGATCTCCCAGGCGAAGCAGTTCGTGAAGTCCTGGAAGACCAACACTGGCATGAAGAATGCGGCCCCGCTGCCCTTCGACTACGACAGGGAACTCGTCGGCGCCCGGACCCCGTGCCTCGAAGGCCAGAAGAACTTCATGGCCGCCGCCCGCGAGCTGGGCTTCCGCTATGACACCAGCGGCGTCGACCAGCAGGTCTGGCCGGCGAAGAAGAAGGGCCTGTGGGACCTGTCGATGCAGCTCGTGCCCTTCCCCGGGCACACCTACGAGCAGCTCACCATGGACTACAACTTCATGGTCAACCAGTCCGGCACCACGACCCAGGGCGACCCCGCCAAGTACCAGTTCTGGGGCGACCAGATGCGTGAGGGCCTGCTCAAGGGGTTCAACCGGGCCTACGACGGCAACCGGGCGCCCCTGATCATCGGCAACCACTTCGAGTCCTGGAACGGCGGCACCTACATGCGCGCCGTCCAGGAGGTCGTCGAGCAGGTGTGCACCAAGCCGGAGGTGCGGTGCGTCTCCTTCCGGCAGCTCGCCGACTGGCTGGACGCCCAGGACCCGCAGGTCGTCCGTAAGTTGGGCACCCTGAACGTCGGCGAGGCCCCGAAGCAGGGCTGGGCGTCCTTCCTGGCGGACCACCCGGCCCCGGCCCCGAAGGGCGTGCCCGGAGCTCCGGCGGTGAAGCAGTAGGGCCGCCAGGCGCGGGCTCCGACCGGGCGGGCACGTGGCGTGCCTGCCCGGCGGGCTCTCCGGGCGTGCCTGCCCGGTGTCGTCCGGGCGGGTCCGGTCCTGTGATCGGCTGCCGGAGCCTGTCCGGACCGGACCGGGCCGGCGTCAGGCGCCCGGTTGCCGGACGCCTGTTTCCGGCCCGGCCCTCTCCCACGTCAGGCGTTCGCCGACACTTCCTCGCCGAGCACGAAGTCCGGGTCGACCTGCGCCGCCAGGTCGACCCCGGTGCGCGCATTGCCCCAGGACCGGGCGTTCCTCAGGTGGAAGTCCACCATCTGCCGCGTGTAGCGCTCCCAGTCCCGCAGTTCGTACGTCGAATCGACCGCCGTCCGCAGCAGGTGCAGGGCTCGCCGGTTGGCGTCCTCCAGGAGGTCGAACCGGGGCGGCCGGCCCTTCTCCAGAGCGCGCACCCAGTCCGAGTGACCCACCGTCACGAGCAGGTCGTCCCCGGCTTCGGCGCGGAGGAAGTCGAGGTCCTCCTGCCCCTGCACCTTGTTGCCGACGACCTTCAGGGCCACGCCGAAGTCGCGGGCGTACTCCTTGTACTGGCGATAGACGGAGACCCCCTTGCGTGTCGGTTCGGCGACGAGGAACGTGATGTCGAAGCGGGTGAACATGCCGGACGCGAACGAATCCGAGCCCGCCGTCATGTCGACCACGACGTACTCGCCGGGGCCGTCGACGAGGTGGTTGAGGCAGAGCTCCACCGCGCCGGTCTTCGAGTGGTAGCAGGCCACTCCCAGATCGGCGTCGGTGAACGGCCCGGTGACCATCAAACGGACGGCGCCGCCGTCGAGTTCCACCGGCCGGGCGCAGGCGTCGTAGACCGGATTGTCCTCGCACACCCGCAGCAGCCGTGAGCCCTCGCCGGGCGGGGTCGTCTTGATCATCTCGTCGGCCGAGGAGATCCGCGGGTTGGTGCCGCGCAGGTGGTCCTTGATCAGGGGCAGCCGCTCACCCATCGCGGGCAGCGCCGCGGCCTCCGCCTCGTTCAGGCCGAGCGCGGGGCCCAGGTGCTGGTTGATGTCGGCGTCGACCGCGACGACCGGGGCGCCGGTGGCCGCGAGATGGCGGATGAACAGGGACGACAGCGTGGTCTTGCCGCTGCCGCCCTTCCCGACGAAAGCAATTTTCATGTTCACGAAGCGTAGTCGAGTCATAGCTGTACGTGTCAGACGGGCGTGAAGAAGACCACTCCATCGTGGGGTGTGCCGCCCGGGTGCGTAGGGTCGTACTCATGAGTACGACAGGCGCGACCGCCGATCCGCTCGCGGCCCTGGGTGCGCTGCCCGGGGTGGCCGAGTCCGTGGAGTCCGTGCGCAAGGCAGTGGACCGGGTCTACGGGCACCGGGTCATGCGGCGCCGCAGCAACGAGATCACCGCCGAGGCGGCCCTGCGCGGCTCCCGCGGGTCGGCGGCGCTGTCCGGTGCGGACTGGGCCCTGGAAGAGGTGCGCCGGCGTACCGACTTCAGCGGTGACGTCGAGGCACGCGTAGTGGGTGCCTCCCTCCGGCTGAGCGCCGAAGCGGGACAACTGCTGTCCATCTGGCGCCAGTCACCCCTGCGTGTGCTGGCCCGGCTCCACCTGGTCGCGGCCGCGGGCAAGGGCGACGACGTCGGTCGTCCGCGCCAGGAGGGCGAGCCGGTCGACGAACCACTGATCGAGCTGCCGCTGCCGGGCCCCGCCGAGGTGTCCGGTCGCCTCGAAGGGCTCTCCGAGCTGATCATCGCGGGCGGTTCGGCGCCGGCGCTGGTGACGGCCGCGGTCGTGCACGGCGAGCTCCTCGCGCTGCGCCCCTTCACCTCCCACAACGGCCTGGTCGCACGCGCGGCCGAGCGGATCGTCCTGGTCGGCAGTGGCCTCGATCCCAAGTCGGTCTGCCCGGCGGAGGTCGGACACGCCGAGCTGGGCCGTGCGGCCTACCTGGCGGCGCTCGAGGGATACGTCTCCGGCACCCCCGACGGCATGGCCGCCTGGATCGGGCACTGCGGCCGGGCGGTGGAGTTGGGGGCGCGGGAGTCCACCGCCGTGTGCGAGGCGCTCCAGCGCGGGGCGGCGTAACAACGCGGCGTACCAAGGCGGCGCAACAACGAGGAATCGGCCCTCGCGCAGAGGGCCGAAAAGGGTTGCGGCGGTACGAGTTGTCGTACCGCCGCTGGCATGTTCACCGGGTTACCAGGCGTCCTCGTTGTGTCGCCCATCAGGTCGGGACTTTGCCCGTCACCTGGTGCGGCTGGCCCGTAATCGACGGGTCGACGTCGCGTGGGTGCTCGGTGTTCATGCGCGGTCCGTGGGGCCGGAATGCGTATTGAAGGTGATCCTCGCGGATGTCCTTGGTCTCGCGGGCCGTTAAACCCTTTGTACTCCTGGTCCCGGGCAAGCGGAACCCCTGGCTGCGGTTCTTTGCTTTTAGACTCAAACAGTTCAAAAGCGGACCGAATAAATTGCGGAGCAACTGCCGTGTGTCCGGCGCCGGGTGGCCGCACCGGTCGTCGGTGAGGCTCACCAGGGGGCGCGGGGCGCGGGGCGTGCCGCGGGATGTCGCGCGGGCGCGCTCAGGCCACCGCCGTCCGGCGCCGGCTCGCGTACCAGACGAGGCCCGCCGTGGCGGCCGCGGCGCCTATCGCCGCTGCCGCCACGAGCGCCGGGCGGGGCGGTACGGAGAAGGTGGGGAACCGCTGCTTGAGCCGCACCGGGCGGTGGAAGTCGAGGATCGGCCACCCGCGCGCGAGGGCCTCGCGGCGCAGGGTCCGGTCGGGGTTCACGGCGTGCGGGTGACCGACCGCCCCCAGCATCGGCAGGTCGGTCGCCGAGTCGCTGTACGCGAAGCAACGCTCCAGGTCGTATCCCTCGGACAGGGCCAGTTCCCTGATCGCCTCCGCCTTCGTCGGCCCGTACGCGTAGTACTCCACCTCTCCGGTGAAGCAGCCGTCGTCTCCCACGACCATCCGGGTGGCCACCACGCGGTCCGCGCCGAGGAGTTCACCGATGGGCTCGACCACCTCCGCGCCCGAGGTGGACACGATCACGACGTCACGGCCGGCGGTGTGATGCTCCTCGATGAGGGAGGCCGCCTCGTCGTAGATGATCGGATCGATGATGTCGTGCAGTGTCTCGGCGACGATCTCCTTGACCTGCTGGACGTTCCAGCCGCGGCACAGCGCGGACAGGTACGTGCGCATGCGCTCGATCTGGTCGTGGTCGGCGCCGCCCGCGAGGAACACGAACTGGGCATATGCGGTGCGCAGGGCGGCCCTGCGGTTGATCAGGCCGCCTTGGTAGAAGGACTTGCTGAAGGTGAGCGTGCTCGACTTCGCAATGACCGTCTTGTCCAGGTCAAAGAAGGCCGCTGTGCGGGGCAAGGAGTGGTTTTCCACGCCCCGAGCATAGGCGCAGCCCATTCGGCGTAAGGTAGGCGCGTTGGTTTGCCTGAGAGGCCTCTCGGGTACACCATGGAAGTCACGGATCGTTCGCGACCGTGCTAACGCGGTCCGGCTCCTCCCCCCCCGAGTCGGCCGTGAAGGCGACCCCCGCTCTCCCCCCCGGCGGGGGTCGTCGCATGTCCGGGTGGGTTTCTCCCTTTCTGTGTGCGGCTGTCCTGCCGCTGCCGGGCGGCCGAGGCCGCCCCGCTCGCATGTTCACGATCCCTCACGCTGTGTAGTCGTCGTGCTGCGCTGTGGAAGTCGTACGGCGTTGTGCACAGGGGTCACCGGTATGGGTGAAGCTGATATTCACAGCCGTCGAGTTGTCCACAGTTATCGACCAAGATCCACACGTTTTCCCGGATCGCTGCACCGTGATTCCAGCGCTTCCCGCCGATGCCGACTTCATGGCCGGTTCCGGTTAGTCGGAGGCGTTTGGCCGGTTCGTATCGGCCGCACATATGGAGGCCGCTCGCCGGTTCTTCACATGTCTGGGAATCGCGGGGCCGCAGTGGCTGCGCGAAAGATGCAGCGAAGGGGGAGACAGACCGTGGCCGGAACCGTCACACACGATCCACCGCCCGCCGCCGGAGGGCGGCAGGGCGCACCGCTGATCGTCACCGAGGACGCCGAACTGCTCGACGACCTGCTGCGACTGTGCGCCGCTGCGGGCGCCACACCCGAGGTCCACCACGGAGTTCCCGAGCGCGGGGGCCGCTGGGAGGCGGCGCCGCTCGTCCTGGTCGGCGACGACGCGGCGCGGCGGGTGCGGGGAGCGGCGAGCAGACGCGGGGTGGTGCTGGTCGGTCGCGACCAGGACGACTCGGGTGTCTGGCAGCGAGCCGTCGAGATCGGCGCCGACCATGTCCTGATGCTGCCCGACGGGGAGCAGTGGCTGGTCGACCGCATCGCCGACGTGGCCGAGGGGGTGGGCCGGCCCGCGCTCACCGTCGGCGTCATCGGCGGCCGGGGCGGGGCAGGGGGCATGTTGACCGAACTAAATCTGCCAAAGATGCAGGTCACCGGCAGGGGTGAATCTGGTGCGGATGAGGGTCGTCCTGCTGTCAGTATTCCGGCATGCTTCTCGAACCGGGCCGCGATGTGGCCAATCTCGTCGTGCCTCAGGTCGGGCGGTTGGCGGTGGTCGACGATCCCGTACAGCCGTACCGGGTCACCGATCGCGAGGACCAGGAGGTCGCGGCCGTCTCGGACTTCCTCAAGGACCTCCGCGCCCGGGACCTGAGCATGGAGACGCTGAAGTCGTACGGGCGGGCTCTGCTGCGCTGGCAGCGCTTTCTCTGGGCGATCGAGCACCCATGGGAGCGAGCCGGCCGGACAGAGGTCCGGGACTTCGTGCTGTGGCTCCAGCAGGCCCGCAAGCCCGCGAGGCGACGGCGGCCGGACGCGCCGCGGCCCGGCTCGGTGAACATCACCACGGGCAAGCGCTACACGGGCACCGGATACGCGCCCAGGACCATCAACCACAACCTGACCGTGGTGAAGGAGTTCTACGACTTCCAGTCGGTCGCCGGCCGGGGGCCGATCGTCAACCCGGTGCCCCGGCCGAGGGCGGCCGACGCCGCCGGACGGCTGCACGCCCACCACAACCCGATGGAGCTCTACCAGCGCCACCGTCGGGCTCCCTACCGGCAGAAGGAGCCCAAGCGGATTCCCCGTGCGATCCCCGACCGGCTTTTCGATGAACTGTTCGCGAGGATGCCCAGCGACCGGGACCGCGCGGTCCTCGCCTTCTACGTCTCCACAGGTGCCCGCGCCTCCGAACTCCTCGGCGTCACCGGCCAGTTCGTTGACATCGGACAGCAGCTGATCGGCGTCCACCGCAAGGGCACCCGCGAACTCCAATGGCTTCCGGCCTCGGCGGACGCGTTTGTCTGGCTGCGGCTCTACCAGCAGGCCGCCCGCAAGAACGGCGTCCGCTTCGGCCCCGGCAAGCCGTTGTGGGTGACGCGGCGGTGCCCGGTCCGGCCACTGAACTACGCGGCCTTCCGCGCGGTCCTGGTGAGGGCGAACAAGACCCTGGGCACCAACTGGACTCTGCACGACCTGCGGCACACCGCAGCCCACCGCATGATCGACGACCCTCAGCTGTCCCTCGCCGACGTCCAATGGGTCCTCGGACACGCGCACATCACGTCCACACAGATCTACCTCGAACCCCGCCAGGAGGACGTGGTGGCCAAGATGCTCGCCCATCACGCGGCGGCCCGCTCGCCCGAACGCCCCGCCCCGCAGCCGGCCCCGGGCTACCGCCCGGAGGTCTTCGACGCCCTGTTCGGAGGGATGTTGACATGAGCGAGACGGAGACGTTCGAGGAGGTCTTTGCCTCCGAGGAGATCGGCGTCCCCGCCGACCGGCGCACGCAGTTCCGCCACTCCGGGCACCAGGCCCCGCGGCGGGACCTGACCGCCGCCGAGTTCGCCGAGCTTCTGGCGGAAGCCTCCGAGGGCGACCGCGTCCCCACCCCGAGGACGACCCCGGTCACCTGGGACCGCACCGAGCTGGACGTCGAGGGAGTCATCGAACTGATCGGACGGCTTCCGTTCCGGGGCAACGACGACCACTACCGCCGGCGCCGCCGCTCAGCCCGGGCCCTGCTGAAGTGGCTGGCCCAGTTCGAGGGCGCGACCTGGCAGGAGCGATGGATCAACGGCGGCCTGGAGGATGCCCAGCGCACTTGGGTTGACCAGGTCGTGGCCAGTTACCCCGACCCCGGCAGCCGGTCCATCAGGTCGCTGACCTGCGAGATCCATACCGGCATGATGGCTCTCCTGGTCGGCCAGGTCATCCGGCCCGCCTACCGGTGGCTGCTTGCCCAGCACTTCAACTTCACCCTCAGCCAGACCCGCCTCATGATCGACCCGGACGGCTTCGCCCAGCTGGAAGCGCACTGTGACAAGACCGACCGCACCGGGCAGTGCCGCACCGGTGCCATGAACTGCGTCGCGATGATCCTGCTGAACAAAGGCGGCCGGATCGCGGACATCACCGCCGACGACTCCGTGGAGTTCGCCGCCGCCATGCGGGTCAGCCACCGCGCCGCCCGCCACGTCACGCTCTTCTACACACTGCTGTTCGAGATGGGCATCCTCGGTGACGACGCACCGCCCTCCCTCGCCGCCGCACGAGCCCACGGTCAGCGGACCGTCCAGCAGATGGTGGACTCCTACCGGATCGTCTCCCCACGCGTCCGCGAACTGCTGATCGCTTACCTCACCATCCGCAAGCCCGAGCTGGACTACACCTCACTGCGGGGCCTGGCCAGCACGCTCTGCCTCACCTACTGGCGCGACCTGGAGAAACACCACCCGGGCATCGACAGCATCGACCTGACCCCAGACGTCGCGGCCGCCTGGAAGCACCGGCTGAAGACCATCCGGGAGAGCAAGCAGCGGAAGGGGCAGAAGCGGGAGAAACCCGAGCGGATCATGCTCGCGCTGCGGGCCTTCTACCTCGATCTGGCCCAGTGGGCGGTCACTGATCCGGCCCGATGGGGCGCATGGGCGGTCCCCTGCCCGATCCGCGCGAATGAGTGCGTGGGCACCAAGCGTGAACGCGCGTCGAAAGCCCGAATGCACCAGCGCACGCGGCAGCGGGCACCCGTCCTCCCGACCCTCGTCGCCACGGCCGAGCGGCTGAAGAAGGAAGCCGTCGGCCGGGTCGAAGCCGCGCGGGCCGTCACCCCCGGCGAACGGTTCATCGTCGACGGCGAGACGTTCATCCGCGGTGGCGGCGATATCGCCAAGACCACGTTCGTCTTCGACGCAAGCACCGGCCGCCGCCGGAACTTCGGCCTGGAGGAGGACGAAGCGTTCTGGGGCTGGGCCATCGTCGAGGTTCTGCGGCACACCGGCATCCGGGTCGAGGAGCTGATGGAGCTGACCCACCACAGCTTCGTCGCCTACACCCTGCCCAGCACCGGCGAGGTCGTCCCGATGCTCCAGGTCGCCCGTCCAAGACCGACCGTGAGCGGCTGATCCTGGTCTCCCCTGAACTAGGCGACGTCCTGACCACGATCATCCACCGTGTCCGGAACGGGAAGGCGGTCCTGCCTCTCGTCTCCCGCTACGACCACCACGAACACGTCCACAGCCCGCTGCTGCCGTTCCTCTTCCAGCGACGGATCTACATGCGGGACTCCGCCACGAACCGGAACTTCGTCGCCCGGTGCATCGACAACATCCTGCTGGCCTCCGGGCTGACCGATGCTAGCGGCGAGCCGCTGAGGTTCACCCCGCACGACTTCCGAAGGATCTTCGCGACCGACGCGATCCGCACCGGCCTGCCCCCGCACATCGCCGCCAAGATCCTCGGCCACACCAACGTGAACACGACCATGCGCTATGCCGCGATCTACTCCGACGACGTGATCGCCCACCACCGGGCGTTCATCGCCCGCCGGCGGGCCCTGCGGCCCGGCGCCGAATACCGCGATCTCACCCCAGAGGAGTGGCAGGAATTCCTCGGCCACTTCGAGCTGCGGAAGCTCGAACTCGGTATCTGCACCAGAGACTTCGGATCTCCCTGCGTCCATGAGCACGCTTGCATCCGATGTCCGGCCCTACGGCCGGACCCCGCGCAGGCGCCCCGCCTGCACGAGATCATCGACAACCTTCATGCCCGCGTCGCCGAGGCCCAGCAACAGGGCTGGCTCGGCGAGATCGCGGGCCTGGAGGTGAGCCTCGCCGCGGCGAACGACAAGCTCACCGCGATGAACCGCCTCACCGAACGGCACGGTGTCGTCCACCTCGGCATGCCCGACTTCCGGCCTGCCACCGGTCGCCAGGGGTGACACAAGCCACGCATTGCTCAAACCTTGAAGTTCAATTGCGCAGTCATGTCGCCGACCCTCGTGGGCAGCACCGTGAACTCGACTGGCTGCCCACTTGCGATTCTCTCCGCTTCGTCCTTAGCGCTTTCCAGGTCGGGCCATTCACTCAACCTGGAACCCTGCTCCAGAAGTTCAAACGTGAACCCCGCTTTGTCCTTGCGCTTTACAGGGAACACCAAGCGAGGTCGGATTTGGAATCGCCGCGGAGGGGGTGGTTCCTCGGGTGGTGGCGCTGTGGGGAATACAGGGATGTCATCATCTTCTGGGGGTGGTGCTGGCGTGAATCCCATAGCGGCTCCCGGAGGCCCAGAGCCCGGACCGGGGCCTCAACCAGAACGCACGGGGCTTTGCTCAAGGTGTGAGAAACTTGTGCGGAGCCGGCGAACCCACCAGCTAGACCGCCCCAAGTGCACTCCCACCTGACCTCCGCTGGTCCGTCGAACTGGGGTCGGCTTGTCCGATCCGGGGCACTGGCTCTACCGACGCCGGTTCTTACCTCCCTTTCGCTTGTTTACCTTCCGCTGGTTCCCTGCTCCTCTTCCGAGGATATGGTCCAGCATTCGGGCAACTATCAGCAATGCGGAAAGCATTGCCAACGCCAGTAGAGTTATAGATATTTGTTCCATGCGGCGATTAATCTCCTCTTCAGGTTCACCCTCCCATCTCTGGAAAAGGCGAACCCCGCTCGCCTCGCCACGAGACGAACGCATCACCTCCGAGGAGGTGACGCCACCCTTGGGCTGACAGGGTGGGAGGGGGGTTCGATATCCCAACTTCCACGCTACGACTCGTGGGTGCGGTGCGGAAGTGGCCGCAACGACGAATGCATAGCGCGAGCGAATACTTACGGCATGCATCGCCGGGGGCTGTCGACCGACCGGCACTCTGGGCCTTCAAGAGGGTCGATAGACGGACCCACGGCCTTCTGCCATCTCCTTAAGTCGTTCAAGTAAGCCTCCACACTGGCCTGCGCGCTCGCCGTGACCTCGGCGCGAGAGGGGCTGCGCACCCTCCTCGTGGACGCCGATCCGCTGGGCGGCGGACTCGACGTGCTCCTCGGGGGTGAAACAGCCGAGGGACTGCGCTGGCCGGCGTTCGCCGCCTCCCGCGGAAGGGTCGGCGGGGGTGCTCTGGAGGAGTCGCTGCCGCGGCTGCACTCGCTTCGCGTGCTCAGCTGGGACCGGGGTGACTGCATGGCCGTCCCGCCCCAGGCCGTCCGGGCGGTGCTCGCCGCAGCCCGTCGGCGAGGTGGCACGGTCGTGGTCGACCTGCCGCGCCGCGTCGACGACGGGGTTGCCGAGATCCTCGCCCAGCTCGACCTCGGGCTTCTCGTGGTCCCCGCCGAACTGCGCTCCGTCGCTGCGGCCGGCCGTGTCGCCTCCGCCGTCGGCATGGTGCTGCGAGACCTGCGGCTGGCGGTGCGCGGACCGTACGGGCCCGGGCTCGACGACCGGGAAGTGGCCCGGCTGCTGGGACTGCCCTTGGCCGGAGAAGTGCCCGTGGAGTCCGCGCTGCTGCGGCCGGACGGAGGCAAGGCACCGCCGGGCGCGGCCCCCCGAGGCCCGCTGGCGCGCTTCTGCCGGGAGTTCTGGGAGCGGGCGCTGCTGGAAGCGGGTGCGGCGTGAGCGCGGCCCCCGGGCTCGACTGGCCGGGACGGCAGGGCGGGGCCGCTCCCCGCCGACCGGGCGGCCGGGACATGCCCGCACCGGCTCCCTCCGGGCTGCTGGACGGAGTGCGGCGGTGGCTGGCCGAGAGCGGGGCCGAACCGACACCCGCGCGGGTGGCCCAGGCACTACGGGAACAGGGTCGCGTGCTGGGAGACGCCGAAGTCCTCGGCGCGGCCGCCCAGTTACGGTCCGAGCTGGTCGGGAGCGGCCCTCTGGAACCGCTGCTCGCCGACCCGTGGGTGACGGACGTGCTGGTGTCCGCGCCCGACCGGGTCTGGGTGGACCGGGGAGGCGGCCTGGAGCTGTCGGCCGTGTCCTTCCCGGACGCGGCGGCCGTACGACGCCTCGCGCAGCGCCTGGCCGCCGTGGCCGGACGCCGGCTGGACGACGCCCGGCCCTGGGTCGACGCCCGGCTGCCCGACGGGACCCGGCTGCACGCGGTACTGCCCCCGGTCGCCGTCGGCTGCACCTGCCTGTCGCTGCGGGTCGTACGGCCCCGGGCGTTCACGCTCGGCGAGCTGGTGGCCGCGGGCACGGTGCCGCCGGGCGGGGACCGCGTCCTGCGGGCGCTGATCGAGGCGCGGCTGTCCTTCCTCGTCAGCGGCGGCACCGGCAGCGGCAAGACGACGTTGCTGAGCGCCCTGCTGGGGCTCGTCGGGCCGGGTGACCGGATCGTGCTCGCCGAGGATTCGGCGGAGCTGCGGCCCGACCACCCCCATGTCGTACGGCTGGAGACCAGACCCGCCAACCAGGAGGGCGCGGGGCTCGTCACGCTCCAGGACCTGGTGCGGCAGGCGTTGCGGATGCGGCCGGACCGGCTGGTGGTGGGTGAGGTTCGGGGGCCCGAAGTGGTGCATCTGCTGGCCGCGTTGAACACGGGTCACGAGGGCGGCTGCGGGACCGTGCACGCGAACGCCGCCGCTGACGTGCCGACCCGGCTGGAGGCTCTCGGCACGGCCGCCGGGCTCGATCGTGCCGCCCTGCACAGTCAGTTGGCGGCCGCGCTGTCGGTGGTCCTCCACCTGGCACGGGACCGCGCGGGCCGCCGGCGCGTCGCCGAGGTGCGTGTGCTGGAGCGGGACGCCTCGGGATGGGTGCGGACGGTGCCGGCGCTGCGCTGGGGCGCGGAGGCGTTCGCGTACGAGCGGGGATGGGGGCGGTTGCGGGAGCTGCTGCGAAGCGGGGGTGGCTACGAGGAGGGGGATGAGGGCGGCGCGACGGGGCGGGGGTGAAGGCGTGCGCCCGACTGCGTTCCGTTGAGGGCGGGTTGCGAAGCGCAGGCGAGTGAGTGTGCGGGCGAGGCGAGTCGGGGGCAGGCCCGGCTGTCTGGCCGACGGCGCCTCACACGGGAGAGAAGCGGGAGTGCGGCGAGGTGGATCGGAACGGTGAACGGGATGGGTGAACGTCCATGAGAGCGATGTCGATGGAAGAGGCGTGGTCGGGACGGACGGCGCTGGCGCCGCTGGTGCGGACAGCGATGGCACAGACGCCGTGGACGCAGACACCGCTGGGGCAGCTGTCGTTGGGGGCTGCCGTGGTGTGTGCCGGAGCGGCGGTCTGGTTGCTGGGCGGGCGGCACTCCGGTGCGCGGCGGGCGCGGTTGTTGCTCGCGGGAGGCGGAGTCGTGGGGGCCGGGCCACCCGCAGGGGACCGATGGGCCGCTCGGCTGCGGCTCCTGCGCGAGAGAGTGCGGCCCGAGTGGTGGTCACTGGTGGCCGGGCTGGTGCTCGGCGTGCTGGGTGCGTCCGTGCTGCCGGTCGTCGCGGGGGCGGCCGGGGTGCCGTTGCTGCGGCAGGTGCGGTTGGCCAACGAGATGCGACGCGGCCGGGAGCGCCGAGGGGACGCGGTGATCGCGCTGTGCGGGGCGCTCGCCGGGGAGGTGCGGGCCGGGCGGCAACCTGGCGAGGCACTGCTGAGTGCCGTCCACGACTCCGGAGGGCTCGGTGAGACGCAGGCGGCGGTGCTGGCGGCGGCCCGCTTCGGTGGCGATGTTCCGGGCGCGCTCGCTGGAGCCGCCCGGCAACCGGGCGCCGACGGGCTGTTGGGCCTCGCGGCCTGCTGGCGGGTGGCCGTGGACCAGGGTGCCGGACTGGCGGCCGGACTGGACCGTCTCGAAGGGGCACTGCGAGCCGAACGCGACCAGCGGGCTGACCTGCGAGCCCAGTTGGCGGGCGCCCGATCCACCGCGGTGATGCTGGCCGGGCTGCCGGCGCTGGGCCTGCTCCTCGGGTTCGCCCTCGGCGCCGATCCGCTGCACGTGTTGCTGCACACCGGACCAGGGTTCGGGTGCCTGCTGATCGGCGGCCTGCTGGAGGGCCTCGGGATGTGGTGGGCGATGCGCATCGTGCGGGGAGCGGAGGCGGTGTGAGCGCGGAAGTTTTCCACAGGCTGGGGGTGGCCTTGGGGACGCTGCTGGTCCTCGGTTGGCTGATCCGGAGGCTGGAGGCGGTGCGCCGCGATCGGCAGGTCAGGCGGCGGTTGGCCCAACTGCTGGCTGTGGGGGAGACGGCGTCCGCCGGACCACGGTTCGAGGTGAGGGAGGAGGTACGGCGATGGCTGCCTACGGCGGCAGTGGTGTGCGCCGGGTGGGCTCTGATCGGCGGTGTCCTGGGTGCGGCGGTGGGGCTTGCCGTGGGGTTCGGTCTGTGGCGATGGCGTGGACGGCGGCGGGCCGTCGACGCCAGGGCGGCCTTCGACATCCGCGAGGCGGTACGGCAACTACCCCTCGCAGCTGACCTGCTGGCGGCCTGTATCGCGGCGGGCGCCGGCCCCGTCATCGCGGCGCAGGCCGTAGGGGAGGCCCTGGGCGGGCCGGTCGGTGACCGGCTGGCACACGGTGCCGCGCAGGTGCGGCTCGGTGGCGAACCGAGCGAGGCGTGGCGCGGGCTCGCCTCGATACCGGGCGCGGAGGCCCTGGCCCGGCTGCTGGAACGGGCCGGCGTGTCCGGACTCCCCGCCGCCGTACCGGTCGCCCGGCTCGCGGCGGACGCCCGCGCCGACTGGGGCCGCGCCGCGACGGCACGGGCCAGACGGGCCGCCGTGATGGTCACCGCGCCGGTGGGGCTGTGCTTCCTGCCCGCGTTCATCACGATCGGCGTCCTGCCCGTGGTCATCGGACTCGCGGGCGGGGTGCTGGGAGGAGGCGGGAGATGAGAGGCACGGCATGACGGCCGGCCGCCTGGAGCGGGCGGTGCACGACGACCAGCGAAGAACAGAAGTCGAAAAATCCAAGTCAGAGCGGTACTGATCCCAACGGGGGATGCGATGTACAAGGTGGTTCGGGCGTGGATGCGCGTCCTGGTGTGCAGGGCGCGTACGGCGCGGAGGGACTCGGGGATGGTCACCTCCGAGTACGCGATGGGGATCGTCGCGGCGGTCGCGTTCGCCGTGATCCTCTACAAGGTGGTGACGAGTGGGGAGGTCACCGCGGAGTTGCAGGGCATCGTGAAACGGGCCCTCGATGCGGGGGTGTGAGCGGGACACGGACGAAGGGTTCGTGACGGCGGAGTCGGCCGTGGTGCTGCCCGTCCTCGTGATGTTCGCGATGGCGTTGGTGTGGGGGCTGCTCGTGATCGGCGCCCAGATCCAGTGTGTGGACGCGGCGCGGACGGGCGCGCGAGCGGCCGCCCGCCAGGACCCGGCGGACGCGGTGGTGAGGGTCACCCGGGAGGTGGCGCCGCGCGGAGCGAAGATCGCGGTCAGCCGGGAGGGGGACCAGGTCCGCGTGGCGGTGGTCGCGCGGCCACCGGTGCTGCGCGGGCTGCCCTTCGAGGTGCGGGAGGAGGCCGTGGCCCTGGCGGAGGAGACGGTGGCAGGAGCAGGAGCAGGAGCAGGAGCTGGGGCTGGGGCTGGGGCCGAGGCGGGCGCAGCAGGGACGGAGGCGGGGTGATGGCCGACGGCTCGGCGGGCTGCGGGCCCGCTGTCGACCGGGAGCCCGCCTGTCATCGTCGGGGCGGTGCGGAGTTCCGGGCAGGTGGCGGCTGCCGGGGCAAGGCGGGATACCAGCCCGGCCCGGGCTGCCGGCCCGGTGCCAGAGGCGGGGCCGCTGCCCGGTCCCGCCCGGCGCCTCGACGCCGAGGCGCCCTCCGTTCCGGCCCCGCACCAGCCGGGCGGTGGGCCCTCATACGGCGTTCCGACCGGGGTTCAGCCACCGTCTGGAGCATCGGCGCGATCGGGGTGCTGTGCGTCGTGTTCGGTGTCGTGCTCGCTCTGGGCCAGGCCGTCGTGAGCCGGCACCGTGCGGCGGGCGGCGCGGATCTCGCGGCGCTCGCGGCGGCGGACCACTGGGCGCAGGGCGGTACGGCTGCGTGCGCCCGGGCCGACCGGGTGACCGGAGCCCAGGGGGTGCGGCTCGTGCGGTGCGTGGTCGTGGGGCAGGTTTCGGACGTGACGGTCGCGTCGGGACGGGGACCCTTCGCGGCCGAAATCAGAGCGCGGGCTGGACCGGCGGAGCCGACAGCGCCGACGGACCCTCCGGACTCCGAAGGCCGACCCCCATCGGTCGACCCTCCGCACGCTGCCGACCAGGTGGCTCCGGCCGCGCCCTCGGGCGCTACGGACTCGGCACCGGCGCCGGCCCACCCGGCTCCGGTTCCGGCTCAGTCGCCGTCCGCTCTGCGCCCGCTCCCGCCGCCGTCCGCTCTGCGCCCGCTCCCGCCGCCGTCCGCTCTGCGCCCGCTCCCGCCGCCGTCCGCTCTGCGCCCGCTCCCGCCGCCGTCCGCTCCCCGCCCGCTCCCGCCGCGGTCTGCTCCTCGGGAGCCCCCCGAAGAAGCACCGTGAGCAGTCGCACCGCCCCGCGCTTGTGCAGGGGGTCGTTGCCGTTGCCGCACTTGGGGGACTGGATGCAGGACGGGCAGCCCGCCTCGCACTCGCAGGACGCGATGGCCTCACGGGTGGCCGTGAGCCAGGCGCGGGCCGTGTGGAAGGCGCGCTCCGCGAAGCCGGCGCCGCCGGGATGGCCGTCGTAGACGAAGACCGTCGGGAGGAGGGTGTCGGGGTGCAGCGGGATCGACACGCCGCCGATGTCCCAGCGGTCGCAGGTCGCGAACAGGGGGAGCATGCCGATCGACGCGTGCTCGGCGGCGTGCAGTGAGCCACCGAGGATCTCCGGGTTGATCCGGGCCTCGTCCAGTTGGTCCTCGGTGACCGTCCACCACACGGCACGCGTGCGGAGCGTGCGGGGAGGGAGGTCCAGTTTCGTCTCGCCGAGCACTTCGCCGGTCATGAGCCGTCGACGCAGGAAGGAGACCACTTGGTTGGTGACCTCGACGGAGCCGTAGCAGAGGCGGCCGCTGCCCCAGGGGATCTCGGTGTCCGTCTCCAGGACGGAGATCGCCGTCGTGTCGCGGGCGACCGTCGAATACGAGGGGCTCGCCTGTTCGACCAAGGCCACGGAGTCCTCCAGGTCGAGGGAGCGCACCAGGTACGTACGGCCCTGGTGCAGGTGCACCGCGCCCTCGTGGACGGTGGTGTGGGAGGCGCCCTCGTCGACCGTGCCGAGCAACCGGCCCGTGCTCGCCTCGACGATCTGCACCGGCTGTCCGCCTCCGCCGCGGATGTCGGTCAGGTCGGCGGCCCGTTCCCGGCGCGTCCAGTGCCAGGCCTTCGTCCTGCGGCGCAGCAGCTTGGCGGCCTCCAGCTGAGGAAGGAGCTCCTGCGCTGCGGGGCCGAAGAGCTCCATGTCCTCCTGCACCAGGGGCAGCTCCGCGGCCGCCGCGCACAGGTGGGGGGCGAGGACGTACGGGTTGTCGGGGTCGAGGACCGTGGACTCCACGGGCTGGTCGAAGAGGGCCTCGGGGTGGTGGACGAGGAAAGTGTCCAGCGGGTCGTCGCGCGCGATCAGGACGGCGAGGGCGCCCTGCCCGGACCGCCCGGCGCGCCCGGCCTGCTGCCACAGCGAGGCGCGTGTGCCCGGGTAGCCGGCGATCAGCACGGCGTCGAGGCCGGAGACGTCGATGCCGAGTTCGAGGGCGGTGGTGGCGGCGAGACCGAGCAGCTCGCCGGAGTGCAGGGCCTGTTCGAGGGCGCGGCGTTCCTCGGGGAGGTAGCCGCCGCGGTAGGCCGCGACACGCCGTGCGAGCGACCGGTCGACCTCGGCGAGCCGTTCCTGGGCGATCACCGAGATCAGCTCGGCACCGCGCCGGGAGCGTACGAAGGCGACCGTGCGGACGCCCTGGACGGCGAGGTCGGTCAGCAGGTCGGCGGTCTCGGCCGTGGCGGTACGGCGGACCGGCGCGCCCTTCTCGCCCTGCATCTCGGTGAGCGGGGGTTCCCACAGGGCGAAGACCAGCTCGCCGCGCGGGGAGGCGTCGTCGTCGACCTTCACCACGGGCAGGCCGGTCAGCCGGCGGGCGGCCACCGAGGGCTCGGCGGCGGTCGCGGAGGCCAGCAGGAAGACGGGGGAGGCGCCGTACCGGGCGCAGAGGCGGCGCAGGCGGCGCAGCACCTGGGCGACGTGGGAGCCGAAGACACCGCGGTAGGTGTGGCACTCGTCGATGACGACGTATTTCAGCGATTTCAGGAAGGAGGACCAGCGCGGGTGGGACGGGAGTATCCCGCGGTGCAGCATGTCGGGATTGGTGAGGACGTAGTTGGCGTACTGCCTGACCCACTCCCGTTCCTCGAACGGAGTATCGCCGTCGTACACCGCGGGACGCACGCGATTGCCCAGCGGTTGTGAAAGTTCCTTCACCGAGCGGCACTGGTCGGCCGCGAGGGCCTTCGTCGGGGCCAGGTAGAGGGCGGTGGCGCCGCGTCCGTTGGCGGCCTCGGAGCCGTCGAGGAGGGTCGAGAGGACGGGGACCAGATAGGCGAGCGACTTGCCCGACGCCGTACCGGTTGCGACCACGACCGACTCGCCGTCCAGGGCGTGCTCGGCCGCCCGTGCCTGGTGGGCCCAGGGGTGTTCGATGCCGCATGCCTGCACCGCGGCGATGACCTCCGCGCGAATCCGGTCAGGCCAGACGGCATGGCGGCCCTCACGTGGGGGCAAGTGCTCCGTATGAGTGATGCGCGAAGCTCGGCTCGGCCCCGTGGCGAGCCGGTCCAGGACCGCGGCCGGCGAGCGGCGGGACACGGGGTCCGTCGGGGTTCGATCGGATCGGTGATTCTTGGCCATCGGCACCGAGTGTGTCACTGGCGTGACGGACAATGGGACCAAGGCGTCGTGCACGCCTGCCGTAAGTGATTGAATGCCATCGCGGCTGGCGAACCGTCCAGGGGGCTCTGCCGAGGTGTCCCAGAGGGCGACCGCTCGATAGCAAGGTGCTGGAGGATCCGTGGACCTGTCCCTGTCGACCGAGACCATCGGCGATCGCACGATCGTCAGGGTCGGTGGCGAAATCGACGTATATACCGCGCCCAAGTTGCGCGAACAGCTGGTCGAGCTGGTGAACGACGGCAATTTCCACCTTGTCGTCGACATGGAGGGCGTGGACTTCCTCGACTCCACCGGGCTCGGCGTGCTGGTGGGAGGACTCAAGCGGGTGCGTGCCCACGAGGGCTCGTTGCGCCTGGTCTGCAACCAGGAGCGCATTCTCAAGATCTTCCGTATCACCGGCCTCACCAAGGTGTTCCCGATTCACACCTCGGTCGAGGAAGCGGTGGAAGCCACCGACTGACCACCGGTCCGGGCGGGGACGGCGTTCCGCTCCGGCCACCGGTCCGGGCGGAACGCAGTCCCGCCCGGACCGTCAGCAGTGAACGAGGGGGGTCCGGGAGTTTCGACGGCCCGGTTCCCCGACAGCACGCCCGTAGTTGCGAGGGGGATGCATGGCCACCGTTGAACTCCGCTTCAGCGCGCTGCCCGAGCACGTCAGGACCGCCCGTCTGGTGGCGGCAGCGGTGGCGCGCAGGGCCGGAGTGGACGAGGCCGTCCTCGACGAGGTCCGCCTCGCCGTCGGTGAGGCGTGTTCGCGAGCCGTCGGGCTGCACCAGTCCGGCGGCATCACAGCTCCCGTGATGGTGCTGCTGATCGAGGAGGAGAAGCAGTTCTCCATCGAGGTCGGCGACGAGGCACCGCACACCGTCCCCGGCGAACGGGGCTCCGGTGGCGCGGACGGGGCGACGGACGCGGACACCGAGGAGGACGAAATGGGCCTCGCGGTGATCAGCGGACTCGTCGACGACGTGGAGGTCTCCGCCGGCGAGCACGGCGGACTGATCCGCATGACCTGGCCGACCACACCACCGCTCGCGGTGCTCACCTGACGTCGACCACGTCACTCCCGTAACGCCAAGGGCCCTGCTGAGCAGGGCCCTTGGCGTTTTCCGGAAGACGCCTCCGACCGGCACGGGAATTCGTGAAGGAATTCACGATCAAAGCCTCCGCCATTCGATCAAGGGTCAGATCGAGAGCCGATCAAGGCCCAACGCTTTCAGGGCATTACTCCATTCGGGTCCTGTCGCGGCATGTCGATCATTTGCTGCGGGGCGTGCGAAGGCTAATTCCGTTTACCGCCTACTGTTTTGATCAGCTTCCGCTACTTACAATCCGTCCACATCTTGAGCTCAGCCCAAGCGTCAAGGAGGACGAATGGCGGGGCTTTCTACCCCTCAGCAGTTCGATCACCCGGCAACCTTCGCAGCCGCAGTACTGACCGACGGCAATCGCGTCATGGTGATGGTCATCGCCCTGGTCGCCCTGGCGGCCCTCGTGGTCGCGGGCGTCCTGGTGCGCCAGGTGCTCGCGGCGGGCGAGGGCACCGACAGCATGAAGAAGATCGCGGCAGCCGTCCAGGAAGGCGCGAACGCCTATCTGGCCCGGCAGCTTCGCACGCTCGGCGTATTCGCCGTGGTCGTGTTCTTCCTGCTCATGCTGCTGCCCGCGGACGACTGGAATCAGCGCGCCGGGCGATCGGTGTTCTTCCTGATCGGCGCGGGCTTCTCGGCGGCCACCGGCTATATCGGCATGTGGCTCGCCGTACGCAGCAATGTCCGTGTCGCCGCGGCGGCGCGCGAGGCGACCCCGGCGGAGGGCGAGCCGGAGAAAGATCTCACCGCCGTCTCGCACAAGGCAATGAAGATCGCTTTTCGCACCGGTGGCGTCGTCGGCATGTTCACGGTGGGGCTCGGTCTGCTGGGCGCCTCCTGCGTGGTGCTGGTGTACGCGGCCGACGCGCCGAAGGTGCTCGAGGGCTTCGGCCTCGGGGCCGCCCTGATCGCCATGTTCATGCGGGTCGGCGGCGGCATCTTCACCAAGGCCGCCGACGTGGGCGCCGACCTCGTCGGCAAGGTCGAGAAGGGCATCCCGGAGGACGATCCGCGCAACGCCGCGACGATCGCCGACAACGTGGGCGACAACGTCGGTGACTGCGCGGGCATGGCGGCCGACCTCTTCGAGTCGTACGCCGTGACGCTCGTCGCCGCGCTGATCCTCGGCAAGGCGGCCTTCGGCGACGCCGGGCTCGCGTTCCCGCTGCTCGTGCCCGCGATCGGCGTGCTCACCGCGATGGTCGGCATCTTCGCCGTGGCGCCCCGGCGCGCCGACCGCAGCGGCATGTCCGCGATCAACCGGGGGTTCTTCATCTCCGCGGTGATCTCGCTCGTGCTGGTGGCCGTGGCGGTCTACGTCTACCTCCCCGGCACATACGGCGACCTCGACGGCGTCACCGACGCGGCGGTCCGGGCCAAGGACGGCGATCCGCGGATCCTCGCGCTCGTCGCCGTGGCGATCGGCATCGTGCTGGCGGCGCTGATCCAGCAGCTGACCGGCTACTTCACCGAGACCAGCCGCCGGCCGGTGCGGGACATCGGCAAGAGTTCGCTGACGGGCGCGGCCACCGTCGTCCTCGCCGGTATCTCCGTGGGTCTGGAATCGGCCGTGTACACCGCCCTGCTGATCGGGCTCGGCGTGTACGGGGCGTTCCTGCTCGGCGGTACGTCGATCATCCTGGCGCTGTTCGCCGTGGCCCTGGCAGGCACCGGTCTGCTCACCACGGTCGGCGTGATCGTCGCCATGGACACCTTCGGGCCGGTCTCCGACAATGCCCAGGGCATCGCCGAGATGTCCGGGGACGTCGAGGGCGCGGGCGCGCAGGTGCTCACCAACCTGGACGCCGTCGGCAACACCACCAAGGCCATCACCAAGGGCATCGCCATCGCCACCGCGGTCCTCGCGGCGTCGGCGCTCTTCGGGTCGTACCGTGACGCGATCACGACCGGCGCGCAGGACGTCGGCGAGAAGCTCGGCGGATCCGGCGCACCGATGACGCTGATGATGGACATCTCGCAGCCCAACAACCTCGTCGGTCTCATCGCGGGCGCGGCCGTCGTGTTCCTCTTCTCGGGGCTCGCGATCAACGCCGTGTCGCGGTCGGCGGGCGCCGTGGTCTACGAGGTTCGGCGGCAGTTCCGCGAGAAGCCCGGGATCATGGACTACAGCGAGACGCCGGAGTACGGCAAGGTCGTCGACATCTGCACCAGGGACGCCCTGCGCGAACTCGCCACGCCGGGTCTGCTCGCCGTGCTGGCGCCCATCTTCATCGGGTTCACGCTCGGAGTCGGGGCCCTCGGCGCGTTCCTGGCCGGTGCGATCGGCACCGGCACCCTGATGGCCGTGTTCCTCGCGAACTCCGGCGGGGCGTGGGACAACGCGAAGAAGCTCGTCGAGGACGGCCACCACGGCGGCAAGGGCAGCGAGGCCCATGCGGCGACGGTGATCGGGGACACGGTCGGTGACCCCTTCAAGGACACCGCGGGGCCCGCGATCAACCCACTGCTGAAGGTGATGAACCTGGTGGCGCTGCTCATCGCGCCGGCGGTCATCAAGTTCAGCTACGGCGATGACCGGAGCGTCGGGGTGCGGATCACGATCGCCGTCCTCGCGTTCCTGGTCATCGCGGTCTCGGTCTACATCTCCAAACGGCGGGGGATCGCCGTGGGAGAGGACGACAACGCCGAGCGGGCGTCCAACTCGTCGGATCCCGCGGTGGTTTCGTAGACCGTCGTACGGCGCTCCTCACCAAGGAGCGGGCGGGCGGCGCGTGCTGACGCGCCGCCCGCCCGCTTCGTGCGTGTGCACGCCCTCGCCGTGAGCCTTCTCTCGCCCGGTGCAAATAATCACAATAATGGCCTTAACGGATGTTCGATTCGTGGACATGGCCCACATGGCGTGTATGTTCCGGGGCCGAGAGCCGTGGAAGGGACCAATCCGGTGAACAAGAAGCTCGCGGCCGCACTGTCCGGCGGTGCGGTACTGGTACTGGCGCTGTCGGGATGCGGTGGCGGCGACGACGGCAACGACAAGCTCGACGCCTGGGCCAAGCAGGTCTGCGACGGGGTGCGGCCGCAGGCCAAGAAGATCGAGGCCGCCAATGCCGCGATCCAGAAGGAGACCTCCGACAACAGCACGCCGGAAGCGGTGCGCAAGACCGACGCCGAGGCGTTCCAGGCCATGTCGGACGCCTACAAGGCGATCGGCGCCGCCGTGAACTCCGCCGGCGCGCCCGACGTCGACGGCGGCGCCAAGAAGCAGCAGGACGCCGTCAAGGAGCTGAACGGCATCTCCACGTCGTACGCCGGCCTCAGGAAGCAGGTCGACGACCTCAACACGAAGGACCAGGCGAAGTTCGCCGACGGCCTCAAGGACATCGCGACCGAGCTGGACAAGCTGAGCCAGAGCGGCAACGACGCGCTCAAGACCCTCGAAGAGGGCGATGTCGGCAAGGCGATGGCCCAGCAGGACACCTGCAAGGCGGCCGCCGCCTCGGCACCCGCGACGGCCGGCTGAGAGCCCGCCGGGGCCGCCGCCTCGACACCCGTGACGGCCGGCTGAGAGTCCGCCGGGGCCGGGCCGAGGAGCTGCCGGGGGCAGGCCGAAGTCCGGCGCGGGGCAGCGGTGTCCGCGCCCCGCGGGTCACAATGGGGGCGTGAGTAACTCCGGCCTGCCCGCGCTGCCCGCCCCCGACCGCGCCGATGTCACCGTCCGCCTGCGGGACGCCCTGATCGGGGCCTCCTTCACCGCCGACGGTCTGCTCGAACTGCTCGGCGCCCCCGCGTACGCGGCCCTCGCCCGCAGCGAGACCGTGCCCGCCCTCCGGGCCACCCGGGGCGACACGCCGCTGGAGACGCTCGTACGGCTGTTCCTGTTGCAGCAGCCCGTGCCGCACGCGCGCGTGGAGGGCGTCCTGCCCGTCGCCGCGTGCGTCGAGGCCGGCTGGCTGACCCGCGTCGGCACGGGCGCCGGAGCGGCGGTGGCGGCGACGGTGGACGTACGGCCCTACGGCGGTCCCGACGGCGAGGACTGGTTCATCGTCTCCGATCTCGGCTGCGCGGTCGGCGGTGCGGGCGGCATCGGCAGCCGCGAGGAAGGTGTCGTCCTCGGCGTCGGCGGCGCCTCCACGACGCTGGCCGGCATCACGGTCCGTACGCCCGTCTCCGCCGCCCTCGACCTCGGCACCGGGTCCGGCATCCAGGCGCTGCACGCGGCCCGGCACGCCACGCGCGTGACGGCGACCGACGTCAACCCGCGCGCGCTGCACATCACCGCGCTGACCCTGGCCCTGTCCGGCGCGCCGGCCGCCGATCTGCGCGAGGGTTCGCTGTTCGAGCCGGTCCGGGACGACGAGGTGTACGACCTGATCGTGTCGAACCCGCCGTTCGTCATCTCGCCGGGTGCGCGGCTCACCTACCGCGACGGCGGGATGGGCGGGGACGATCTGTGCCGCACGCTCGTTCAGCAGGCGGGGGCCAGGCTGCGCGAGGGCGGGTTCGCGCAGTTCCTCGCCAACTGGCAGCACGTGGAGGGGGAGGACTGGCAGGACCGGCTGAGGTCCTGGGTGCCGCGCGGGTGCGACGCGTGGATCGTGCAGCGTGAGGTGCAGGACGTCACGCAGTACGCCGAGCTGTGGCTCCGGGACGCCGGCGACCACCGCGCGGATCCGGTCGAGTACCAGACACGCTACGACGCCTGGCTGGACGAGTTCGAGGCACGCAAGGTGCGGGCCGTCGGCTTCGGCTGGATCACGCTGCGCAGGACGGACGCAGCCGTGCCCTCGGTCACCGTGGAGGAGTGGCCGCACGCGGTCGAGCAGCCGCTCGGTGACACCGTCCGGGCGCACTTCGAGCGTCTCGACCACCTGCGTGAGCACGACGACGCCGCCCTCCTCGCGGGTCACTTCAGGCTCGCCGCGGAAATCGTCCAGGAGCAGGTCGGGCTGCCCGGCGCGGAGGACCCCGAGCACGTGGTGCTGCGCCAGAACCGCGGCATGCGGCGCGCCACCAAGGTGGACACGGTCGGCGCGGGCTTCGCCGGGGTCTGCGACGGCAGCCTGAGCGCGGGCCGCATTCTGGACGCCATCGCCCAGCTGGTCGGCGAGGACCCGGTGCTGCTGCGCGACCGCACGCCCGCGCAGATCCGGCTGCTGGTGGAACAGGGATTCATCGAACCGGTCTAAAGTCCGGCGCGCGGGCGCTCACCGCGCACGTCAGGCGGGGCGGCGCGCTCCCGGCCGCGCCCTCACCCACGTCAAAAAAGACAAAAAGAAGACGACCGGAAAAACACCCGTGCCGGACCTGCAGCGGCGCCGGCCGGACGTCGGGAAGCCGGCGGAACCGGGGCGCCGCGGGCGAGCCCCCGGTCGCGGCAGCTCCGCGTTCACCTCGGGTTCGCCTGTCCGCCGCCCCCGCGTGTCAGCCTCCACGGGCTGGACACATCCGGACGGGAGAGAAGAGGCACGGGGAGCCATGGAGAGCGGACCGGCGATCTTCGCGGGAGTGGTGTTCGCCCTGTTCGGAGGCGGGCTGCTGATGTGGACCGCGGTCCGCGTGCGGCACCGCGAGCCGGTCGCCCACGGTGTGAGCCCTGTCGCATCGGCGACGCTCACGACGATCACCGCGATGATCGCGCTGGCCCTCGGCGCGTGGTGCTTCACGCGGCTCTGAGGACCGCGCCAGAGCCGCGTGCGAGGCTGCGGCCCGCCCGCGGCCGCGGTGAAGGGGAGGTCGCCCTCCGGACAGCCCCGAACAGACCGGCGGGCACTCGGGGCGGCAGGAATGGCGGTAGTCGGGTTACCGTTCGAGTGGCCGTTGCGGGCTTTTCCCGTTTGACACGGGGGCGGGATGTACCGTCACACTCCGCAGCGTCACCATGACCCGACCCCGGGACGAACGCCTGGGGAGGCCCCAGCGTCGACCGGAGAGAAGAGCGAAGTTGTCCCCGACCAGCGAGACCGCACAGGGCGGCCGCCGACTCGTCATCGTCGAGTCGCCTGCCAAGGCGAAGACGATCAAGGGCTACCTCGGCCCCGGATACGTCGTCGAGGCGAGCGTCGGGCACATCCGCGACCTCCCCAACGGCGCCGCGGAGGTGCCGGAGCAGTACACCGGCGAGGTGCGCCGACTCGGGGTGGACGTCGAACACGACTTCCAGCCCATCTACGTCATCAACGCGGACAAGAAAGCCCAGGTCAAGAAGCTCAAGGACCTGCTGCGCGACTCCGACGAACTCTTCCTCGCCACCGATGAGGACCGCGAGGGCGAGGCCATCGCGTGGCACCTCCTGGAGGTGCTGAAGCCCAAGGTCCCGGTCAAGCGCATGGTGTTCCACGAGATCACCAAGGACGCCATCCGCGCCGCCGTCGCCAACCCGCGCGATCTCAACCAGCGCATGGTCGACGCCCAGGAGACCCGCCGCATCCTCGACCGCCTCTACGGCTACGAGGTCTCGCCGGTCCTGTGGAAGAAGGTCATGCCGCGCCTGTCGGCCGGCCGCGTGCAGTCGGTGGCCACGCGACTCGTCGTGGAGCGGGAACGCGAGCGCATCGCGTTTCGTTCTGCTGAGTACTGGGACCTGACGGGCACCTTCGCGACCGGCCGCGCGGGGGACTCGTCCGACCCGTCGTCGCTGGTCGCCCGCCTCCAGGCCGTCGACGGGAAGCGGGTCGCGCAGGGCCGCGACTTCGACTCCCTGGGACAACTCAAGAGCGCGAACATCCTCCACCTCGACGAGGCGAACGCCCGCGCGCTGGCCGCCGCCCTGGAGAACACGCGGTTCGCCGTCCGCTCCGTCGAGTCGAAGCCCTACCGCCGCTCGCCGTACGCCCCCTTCCGTACGACGACGCTCCAGCAGGAAGCCAGCCGCAAGCTCGGATTCGGCGCGAAGGCGACCATGCAGGTCGCCCAGAAGCTGTACGAGAACGGCTACATCACCTACATGCGTACGGACTCCACGACGCTGAGCGAGACCGCCGTCAAGGCGGCCCGCGCCCAGGTCACGCAGCTGTACGGCGCCGACTACCTGCCGGCCCAGCCGCGCACCTACGCCGGCAAGGTGAAGAACGCGCAGGAGGCGCACGAGGCGATCCGGCCCTCGGGTGATCGTTTCCGCACCCCGGCCGAGACGGGCCTGACCGGCGACCAGTTCAAGCTGTACGAGCTGATCTGGAAGCGGACCGTCGCCTCCCAGATGAAGGACGCGACCGGCAACTCCGTGACCGTGAAGATCGGTGGCAGGGCCGCCGACGGCCGGGACGTCGAGTTCAGCGCCTCCGGCAAGACGATCACCTTCCACGGCTTCCTCAAGGCCTACGTCGAGGGCGCCGACGACCCGAACGCCGAGCTCGACGACCGCGAGCGCCGCCTGCCGCAGGTCGCCGAGGGCGACGCGCTGACGGCCGAGGAACTCACGGTCGACGGCCACGCCACCAAGCCCCCGGCCCGCTACACCGAGGCCAGCCTCGTCAAGGAGCTCGAAGAGCGCGAGATCGGCCGCCCGTCGACGTACGCGTCGATCATCGGCACGATCCTGGACCGCGGCTACGTCTTCAAGAAGGGCACGGCACTCGTCCCCTCCTTCCTGTCCTTCGCCGTGGTCAACCTGCTGGAGAAGCACTTCGGCCGGCTCGTCGACTACGACTTCACCGCCAGGATGGAGGACGACCTCGACCGCATCGCCCGCGGTGAGGCGCGCGCCGTGCCCTGGCTGAAGCGGTTCTACTTCGGCTCCGAAGAGGGCTCCGGCACGGGCGGTGCCGCGGACGCCGGCAACGGCGACGGGGACCACCTCGGCGGCCTCAAGGAGCTCGTCACCGACCTGGGCGCGATCGACGCGCGCGAGGTGTCCTCGTTCCCCGTGGGCAACGACATCGTGCTGCGGGTCGGGCGCTACGGTCCGTACATCGAGCGCGGTGAGAAGGACTCCGAGAACCACCAGCGCGCCGACGTCCCCGAGGACCTGCCCCCGGACGAGCTGAGCATCGAGCTCGCGGAGGAGCTGCTCGCCAAGCCGAGCGGTGACTTCGAACTCGGCGCCGACCCGTCCACGGGCCACCAGATCATCGCCCGCGACGGCCGCTACGGCCCCTACGTCACCGAGGTGCTGCCCGAGGGCACCCCGAAGACCGGCAAGAACGCCGTCAAGCCGCGTACCGCCTCGCTGTTCAAGTCGATGTCCCTGGACACGGTGACGATCGAGGACGCGCTCAGGCTGATGTCGCTGCCGCGCGTCGTCGGCAAGGACGCCGAGGGCGTGGAGATCACCGCGCAGAACGGGCGCTACGGGCCGTACCTGAAGAAGGGCACGGACTCCCGCTCGCTGCAGACCGAGGACCAGCTCTTCACGATCACCCTCGAAGAGGCGCTGGAGATCTACTCCCAGCCCAAGCAGCGCGGCCGGGCCGCCGCCAAGCCGCCGCTGAAGGAGCTGGGCGAGGACCCGGTCAGCGCGAAGCCGGTCGTCGTCAAGGACGGTCGCTTCGGGCCGTACGTCACCGACGGGGAGACCAACGCGACCCTGCGCTCCGGCGACAGCGTCGAGGAGATCACCCCGGAGCGCGGCTTCGAGCTGCTCGCCGAGAAGCGTGCGAAGACGCCCGCGAAGAAGACGGCCAAGAAGGCGCCCGCGAAGAAGGCCCCGGCGAAGAAGGCGACGGCCGCCAAGAAGACCGCGGCCAAGACCACGACCGCCAAGAAGACGACAGCGAAGAAGACGACGGCCACGGCGAAGAAGGCGGCGGCCGCCAAGTCGGCCTCCGAGGACTGAGCCTTTCGAGCCGCGTTCGCAGGCCCGGCGCTCCGAACCCGCCCGTTTCCGGACGGTGTTCGGAAGCCGGGCCGTCCGCGTGGCCGCGGCGGACTCCGGTCGCGAATTCTCCACACCGGCTTCGCGAAAGGAACGCCCCGGCATCACTTTGGTGTCGGGGCGTGCGCACGAGCGGACGCGCGCCCCAGGCTGTCAGTTGCTCCCGATAGGCTGAAAGCATGACGCGAGGCGAGCAGCCAACGGCCCACCACCCGGCCCCCGACGACGCCCTTGTCGCGGACTCCCGCGAGCGCGCCGTCCGCGCCCTGTTGCGCCGGCCACAGCTGAAACGGCTGTGGAGCGCGCAGCTCGTGGGCGGTGTCGGCGACACCCTCGCCCTGCTGGTGCTGGTCGTACTCGCCCTCCAGGCGGCGATCGCCGAGGGCTCGTTCGGCGGCGGCTACCGGGGCGTGGCGTTCGCGGTGGCGACCGTGTTCGGGGTGCGCGTCCTCGCGACGCTGCTCTTCGGAGCCGTGCTCCTCGGCCCGCTCACCTCGCTCACCGCGCACGAGGGCCCGCTCGACCGCCGCTGGACGATGGTCGGCGCCGACGGTCTGCGGGCCGCGGTGCTCATCGTGGCGCCCCTGTGGATCGACTGGATGCCCGACGACGCGCTGGCCATGATCCTGGTCACCGCGTTCGTGACCGGCGTCGCCGAGCGTTTCTGGACGGTGTGCCGCGAGAGCGCGGCGCCCGCGCTGCTGCCCGCCCCGCCCCCGGAGGGCGCGACGGTACGACCGCTGCCGGACCACCTGGACGCACTGCGCCGCCTGTCGCTGCGTACGAGCTTCGTCGCCATCCCGCTCGCGGCCGCCGCGCTCGTCGTCGCGTCGCTCGTCAACAACCTGCTGGGCGCCGGCATCGACTGGTTCGCGCAGCACCAGGCGGCCCTCGCCTCCTATGTGGCGGCCGGACTGTTCGCCGCCTCGCTGTCGGTGCTGACCTACCTGGAACTCCCCGACACCCGTACCCCGCGCGCGCGTTCACCCCTGGAGGGACTGCGGCGCCCCAGGACGGGCGCGGGCGTCGACACGGGCCGCACCGGCGCGATTCCGCTGCTGGTGCTCGCCTGCGCCGCCGTCGCCGGATCGGTGGCGGCCGCGGTGGCCGTGTCCGTGCTGCACGCCAAGGACCTGGGCGGCGGCCCGGTGCTGTACGGCCTGCTGGTCCTCGCGCTGACCGGGGGAGTCGTCCTCGGCATCCGTACGGCGCCCGCCGTCCTGCCCACCCTGTCGCGCCGGCGCCTGCTGTCCCTGGCCATCGCCTTCACCGGTGTCGCGCTGCTCGCCGCCGGGCTCGTCCCGGACGTCACCAGCGTGCTGCTGATCGCCGCGCTGGCCGGAGCCGGCGCGGGCGTCGCCGCCAACACCGGGCACACCCTGCTCGACCAGGAGGCCGAGGAATACCGCCGGGCCCGCACCACCGAGCACCTGCACGCGGTCGTACGGGTCTCGGTGGCCCTGGGCGCGCTGCTGGCGCCGGTGGTCGCCGCGGCCGTCGGACCGCACCGGCTGGAGAACGGCAAATTCGTCTTCGCGCACGGCGGCGCCGCGTTCACCCTGATGCTGATCGGCGCCTTGCTGCTGCCGGTGGCCGCGCTGGTGCTCGCCAAGGTCGACGACCGGTCCGGTGTGCCGCTGCGGCACGACCTGCGCGACGCGCTGCTCGGCGGCGACGACCCGGTGCCGGCGACCACGACGAACGGTTTCTTCATCGCCCTGGAGGGCGGTGACGGCGCCGGAAAGTCCACCCAGGCCGAGGCGCTCGCCGAGTGGATCAGGGCCAAGGGCCACGAGGTCGTGGTGACGCGCGAGCCGGGGGCGACGCCCGTCGGCAAGCGACTGCGGTCGATCCTGCTGGACGTGTCGAGTGCGGGACTCTCGCACCGCGCGGAGGCACTGCTGTACGCGGCGGACCGCGCGGAGCACGTCGACACGGTCGTACGTCCCGCCCTGGAGCGTGGCGCGGTGGTCGTCTCCGACCGCTACATCGACTCGTCCGTCGCCTATCAGGGCGCGGGCCGTGACCTGTCGCCGACCGAGATCGCGCGCATCAACCGGTGGGCGACCGACGGACTCGTACCGCACCTGACCGTCCTGCTCGACGTGTCGCCGGAGATCGCCCGCGAGCGCTTCACCGAGGCCCCCGACCGGCTGGAGTCCGAGCCGGCCGAGTTCCACGCGCGCGTGCGGTCCGGCTTCCTCACACTGGCCGCCTCCGACCCGGGCCGCTACCTGGTGGTGGACGCGGGCCAGGAGCCCGAGGCCGTCACCACGGTCGTCCGGCACCGGCTCGACCAGATGCTGCCGCTGTCCGAGGCCGAGGTGAAGGCCCGGGAGGAGGCGCGCAAGGCGGCCGAGGAGGAGGCCCGGCGCAAGGCCGAGGAAGAGGCCGCCCGCAAGGCCGAGGAGGAGCGCCTGGAGCGTGAGCGCCAGGAGCAGCTCGCGCGGCTGCGCGCCGAAGAGGAGGAGCGCAAGCGTCGCGAGCTGGAGGAAGCGCAGCGACGCGAGGCCGAACGGCAGGCGGAGGAGGCCCGGGTGCGGGCCGAGGAAGCGCGCCGCCGGGCCGAGGAGGAACGCGCGCGACTGCTGGCCGAGGAGAAGGCCCGGGCCGAGGAAGAGGCCCGGCGCAAGGCCGAGGAGGAGCGCCGGCGCAGGCAGGCCGAGGAGGAGGCGCGGCTGCGCGCGGAGGCCGAGGCACTGCGTCTGGAGAAGCAGCGCAAGGCGGAGGAGGCTCTGCTGCGCGCCGAGGAGGCGCGCCGGCTGGCCGAGCAGGCCACGGCCGCGGCCAAGACGGGCCCGCAGCGGCCCCCGGCGGTTCCGCGGGACGCTGCGACCGTGCCGACTCCGGTGGTGGCGCCGACGAACGCGTCGGGCGGACCGGTGGACGAGACCGCCGTACTGCCGCCCGTGCGGGACGAGCGGTCCGAGGGCCGGTCCTCCACGACCGCCTCGCCTTCGGCCCGCGCGTCCCGGGTGCCGGACTCGGAGGTGACGGCCGAACTGCCGCAGCCGCCGGTGGCCGGCGCGGCGGACGAGACGGCGGTCCTGCCGCCGGTGCCGGCCCACGCGGCGGACGACGAAACGGCAGTGCTGCGTCCCGTGTCCCGGGGCGACGCGGAGGAGACCGCGGTTCTGCCGCCGGTCCGGCCCGGCGCGGCCGACGAGACGGCGGTCCTGCCGCGGGTCCGCGGGAACACCGACGCAGACCGCGTTCCGCAGGGCTTCTTCCGGGACGAGCAGGCGGACGAGACCCCGGCGGTACGACCGGACGGGACCGAGGGCCACACGCGCGAGCTGCCCCAGGTCGACGCGGACGGGACACCGCAGCGGCGGGCCCGGTCCGACTGGGCCGAGGAGACACCGCTGGACGACCTCCCGACCCTGGCGGACGAACTGCTCGGCCCGCGGGACGACGAGGAGGACCAGGGCGACCAAGGCCAAGGGGGCCGGGGTCGCGGCCGCGGGCGGGGCAGAGGACGCCGGGACTGAGCGGTGCGGCTGTGAGCGGGGTGCGCCTCCGATGGGGCCCTGCTGTAGGTGCTGCGGTGCTGCGGTGCTGCGGTGCTGCGGTGCTGCGGTGCCGCCGGGTGACCGGGGTTCGGGTCGTGGGCCGTGGCCCTCCCGTGGCCGGCGTTGTCAGTGGCGCCGCGCACAATGGAGTCCGCACCGCGAAACATGACGAAAGGGCGGGGTGAGGCGTGACCGTCTGGGACGACCTGGTGGGCCAGGAGAGGGTGAGCGAGCAACTCGGCGCCGCCGCACGGGACGCCGACGCCCTGGTCACCGCGATCGCCACCGCCGCGCCGCCGCCCGAGGCGTCGAAGATGACGCACGCCTGGCTGTTCACCGGCCCGCCCGGAGCGGGACGGAACCAGGCGGCGCGGGCCTTCGCCGCCGCCCTGCAGTGCGTCAGCCCCGACCGCGCCCTCGGCGGGATCCCCGGCTGCGGCTTCTGCGACGGCTGCCATACGGCGCTGATCGGCACCCACGCCGACGTCACCACCGTCGCGGCCGTCGGCAGCCAGATCCTCGCCGACGACATGCGTGACACCGTCCGCAAGTCCTTCACCTCGCCGGCGAACGGCCGCTGGCAGGTCATCCTCGTCGAGGACGCCGAGCGGCTGAACGAGAAGTCGGCCAACGCTGTCCTCAAGGCGGTCGAGGAACCGGCCCCCCGCACGGTGTGGCTGCTGTGCGCGCCCTCCATCGAGGACGTCCTGCCGACGATCCGCTCCCGCTGCCGGCACCTGAACCTCTCGACGCCCGCGGTGGACGCCGTCGCCGACATGCTCGTGCGCCGTGACGGAGTCGAGCCGGCCGCCGCCATGGCCGCCGCCCGCGCCACCCAGGGGCATGTCGACCGGGCCCGCCGCCTGGCCACCGATCCGGCCGCCCGAGCACGCCGGGCCACCGTGCTGAAGCTGCCGCTGCGCGTGGACGACATCGGCGGCTGTCTCAGGGCGGCCCAGGAACTCGTCGACGCGGCCTCGGAGGACGCCCGGCAACTCGCCGAGGAGCGGGACGGCAAGGAGACCGAGGACATGAAGACGGCGATGGGCGCCGTCCAGGGCGGCCGGATGCCACGCGGTACGGCGGGCGTGATGAAGGACCTGGAGGACAAGCAGAAGCGCCGAAGAACACGTACCCAGCGGGACAGTCTCGACGTCGCCCTGACCGACCTCACCGGCTTCTACCGGGATGTTCTCGCCCTCCAGTTCGGCTCCCGCGTGGCGATCGCCAACGTGGACGCCGAGGACGCGTTGGAGCGACTGGCCCGCGGCAGTTCCCCGGAGTCCACCCTCCGCCGGATCGAGGCGATCGCCGCCTGCCGCGACGCCCTCGACCGCAATGTCGCCCCGCTGCTCGCGGTGGAGGCGATGACGATGGCCTTGAGAGCGGGCTGACACCACCGGTCCGGCCGGGGCCTGCGCGGTCGGCGGTCCGCGGGTTGACGAGGTACCTCGTACGAGGCACAGGGTGCACGCAACGCACCCGGTTCGTCGCACAGCGTTACGCTCGTCTGATGTACATCAGGCGAAATGTCCGCCCGTCCTTCCCTCGCGAGGCCCGTCCCCGTCAGCGCGGCTCCGTCCGCAGGGTCCGTGCCGGTGGTGTCCTGCTCGCCGCCGCCGCGCTGCTCGTGTCGGCCTGCTCGTCCGGCGCCTCGACGAGTTCCGCCAGCTCCGAGGCGGGGATGGCGCTTGCTGCGCTCCCGCAGGCCACGCCGTCCGCGCTCGCGTCGTACTACGGCCAGAAACCGGGCTGGCGCGGCTGCGGGGTCCCCGGTTTCGAGTGCGCTGAGGTCAAGGTGCCCCTCGACTACGCCGACCCGTCGGCCGGTGACGTGCGGCTCGCCGTCGCCCGGAAGAAGGCCACCGGTCCGGGCAAGCGGCTCGGCTCGCTGCTGGTGAACCCGGGCGGACCGGGCGGCTCGGCGATCGGCTACCTCCAGGCGTACGCCGGGCTCTCCTACCCGGCCGGCGTCCGCGCCCGGTACGACATGGTCGCCGTCGATCCGCGCGGAGTCGCCCGCAGTGAGCCCGTCGAATGCCTGGGCGGGCGGGACATGGACGCGTACACGCAGACGGACGCCACGCCCGACGACGCGAAGGAGACCACCCGACTCGTCGACGCCTACAAGAAGTTCGCGGAGGGCTGCGGTGCGGACGCGCCGAAACTGCTGCGCCACGTGTCGACCGTGGAGACGGCCCGGGACATGGACATCGTGCGGGCGGCGCTGCGCGACCCGAAGCTGAACTACGTGGGGGCGTCGTACGGGACGTTCCTCGGGGCGACGTACGCGGGTCTCTTCCCCGGCCGTGTCGGGCGGATGGTCCTGGACGGCGCGATGGACCCGGCGCTTCCCGCCCGGCGGCTGAACCTCGATCAGACGGCGGGCTTCGAGACGGCGTTCCAGTCGTTCGCGAAGGACTGCGTACGGCAGAGGGACTGCCCCCTGGGCACGAAGGGCACCACGCCCGCCCAGGTCGGCACAAACCTGAAGGCGTTCTTCCGGAAGCTGGACGCGCACCCGATCCCCACCGGCGACGCGGACGGCCGCAAGCTCGGCGAGGCCCTGGCCACCACCGGCGTGATCGCGGCGATGTACGACGAGGGGGCCTGGGCCCAGCTGCGTGAGGCCCTGACCTCGGCCATGAGGCACAACGACGGCGCGGGCCTGCTCGTGCTGTCCGACAGCTACTACGAGCGGGACGCCGAGGGCCGCTACACGAACCTGATGTTCGCCAACGCGGCCGTGAACTGCCTCGACCTCCCGCCCGCCTTCTCCACCCCCGACCAGGTGCGCAGCGCGCTCCCGGCCTTCGAGAAGGCGTCGCCCGTCTTCGGTGAGGGCCTCGCCTGGGCCTCCCTGAACTGCGCCTACTGGCCGGTGCGGGCCACGGGCGAGCCGCACCGCATCGAGGCGAAGGGCGCGGCACCCATCGTCGTGGTCGGCACCACCCGCGACCCGGCGACCCCCTACCGCTGGGCCAGGTCGCTCGCCCGCCAGCTCTCCTCGGCCCGCCTGCTCACCTACCAGGGCGACGGCCACACCGCGTACGGCCGCGGCAGCAACTGCATCGACTCGGCGATCAACACGTACCTGCTCCACGGCACCCCTCCGGCGCGGGGCAAGCGCTGCTCGTAGCCGCCGCGGAAGCAGCGGGTGCGGACGCCCTTGAGGGGAAGAAACCCCAGGTCACCGCCCCCGGGCCGTCGATCGGCCGCCGCCCCGACCGGCCCCGGATCCCCACCTCCGGGGCCGGTACGGAGCACCCCCGGAAACTGTGTAGACTTACCGACGTTGCTGATCGCACCATGGTGTGGCAGCGCGCCGCCTTAGCTCAGATGGCCAGAGCAACGCACTCGTAATGCGTAGGTCTCGGGTTCGAATCCCGAAGGCGGCTCTGTGGAAGCCTCAGGACTCACTCGCCGTGACCTGGGGCTTTTGCTTTGCCCTGAGGGAGGCGCCTGGCTGCTCCTCGTCGCGCCGGAATCCGCCCTGGTGCCGGCGTCGACCGCCGTCCGCGCCGGCGGTCGGCGTTCTGTCGGCGAGCGTTTCGGGGGGAGCGGACGGACAATGTGGGTGACGGGTCCGGTGATGGACTCGTTCGCGGTCGGGAGGTCGTGAGCCGCGGCTGGTGTCCCCGGGATCGGG